>JABMMR010000206.1 GCA_013205525.1 Burkholderiales bacterium
AAGCCTGCTCGGGCATGGCTTGCCCCGTGGCATGTGCTCTTTCTAACACGGACCAATAAAAACGGAAACTGGCACGGTCGTGCAATTGACCACCCCATTGGATAGGTGCCCAATCTGCTTGGACCGCCGCTTGCAAAATCTCTGCGGCCTGCTCGATATCGCCGTGCGCCGGTGAAAAGGCGGCCAATAAAGGTCTGATTTGGCTGGGGTGAATGCTCCACATGCGGGTGAAACCCCATTCGTTGGCCGCTCGCTTGGCACAATGCTGCAGGGCTTGTACATCTTTGAATTCGGTGACCACGCAATGCGAAGGTGTTTTGCCATGCGCGTGACAGGCACTGGCAATGGCCAATTTGGCCCGCACCACCAAAGGATGACTGAACTGCCCAGTCATACCCATGGCAGAGGCAGGAATGGCGCCGCCGTGCGCAGACACAAAATCCATCAAACCAAAACTCAAGGACTGAACGCGGGGATGCGCGGCAATGTCAAAAGCATGGTGTACCGCCAGCGGTGACTCAATCAAGGCATGCAGTGGGATATGCGAACCACCCGCGGCATTGATGGCTTGCTCAGCGCTATGAATGTCCGCCACCGTCTCTACCTTTGGCAACATGATGTGACACCAACGCCCCGCGGCTAGACCCACCATGGTTTGTATATCGGCCTGAAATGCGGGATGGTCAACTGCATGCACACGCACCGCCACCCGCGCCGCCGGGTCCGCCGCCAAGGCCAATTCGGTGACCAAGATCGCATGCTCGGCCTCGCCACCCACAGGCGCACCATCTTCGCAATCCAGGGTCACATCCATCACGCCAACACCAAACTCTTGGTGCAACTCCGCTTGCAGTTGCAGACTTTTGCGCATGCGTGCCTCGACCCCGCTGTAGTGGTCGCACACAGGCAACGCCCTTGCAGCAGCTTGCGCTCCTAGCAAGACGTCGCGAGGATGTTTCATGTGTGCTGCAAGCCGTTCGTGTTAGAGCAAATGAGCCACGCCAGCTTGCTCGTCGGTCAGCTCTTTCAAGGTCTTGTCGATGCAGCCTTGGCTGAACGCGTCGATCTCCAGACCCTCCACCACTTTGTATTCACCGTTCTCGCAGGTGACGGGGAAACCAAACATGACGTCTTTGGGAATGCCATACCAGCCTTGCGAAGGAATGCCCATGGTCACCCACTTGCCATGCGTGCCCAAAGCCCAGTCGCGCATGTGGTCAATCGCTGCATTCGCGGCTGACGCCGCCGAAGACAAACCCCGCGCTTCGATGATGGCCGCGCCGCGCTTGCCGACCGTGGGCAAGAACACATGGGCGTTCCACTCTTGGTCGTTGATCATGGCCTTTACCGATTCGCCTTGGATGGTGGCGAAGCGGTAGTCAGCGTACATGGTGGGCGAGTGGTTGCCCCACACACACAGTTTTTCGATGTCAGCCACGGCCTTGCCCGTCTTGGCGGCAATTTGTGAAGCTGCGCGGTTGTGGTCCAAGCGCAGCATGGCGGTGAAGTTGGCGGGCTTTAAATCGGGGGCCGATTTCATGGCGATATAGGCATTGGTGTTGGCCGGGTTGCCCACCACCAGCACTTTCACGTCGCGAGAAGCCACAGCATTCAAAGCCTTGCCTTGGGCGGTGAAGATGGCACCGTTGATGGCCAGCAACTCAGCGCGCTCCATGCCCGGGCCACGGGGGCGCGAGCCCACCAACAAGGCGTAATCCACATCTTTGAAGGCGGTCATGGGGTCGCCATGGGCCTGCATGCCCACCAACAACGGAAAAGCGCAATCTTCGAGTTCCATCATCACGCCCTTGAGGGCTTTTTGCGGGCCTTCCACGGGCACTTCCAGCAATTGCAAGATGACGGGCTGGTCTTTGCCCAGCATTTCGCCCGAGGCGATGCGAAACAGCAAGGCATATCCAATTTGGCCAGCAGCGCCGGTGACGGCAACGCGAACAGGTTTTTTACTCATGGCAATCTCCGAAGAAAAATTAAAACAAAACGTTATGAATAAACTGGTGTCAACTTCAAGACATATGTCTTATAGAAGATATGATAACTTCTCTGTTCCGCGATTTGACTGACAAACTTGCTTGCGCCTCATCATGACCACTGAAACCAGCCTGCCACCCTCTGCTTTTATAGCAGGGAATGCGCCTTCGTTCAGCCCACTTTATCAGCAGATCAAGAGCTTGGTCCTGCAAAGTCTGCAAATCGGCGAATGGAAGCCGGGTGAGCCCATTCCCAGTGAATTTGAATTGGCTGCCCGCTACAAAGTCAGCCAAGGCACGGTTCGCAAAGCGATTGACGAATTGGCACAAAACAATTTGCTGATCCGCCGCCAAGGCAAGGGGACTTTTGTGGCGACCCATGCCGAGCGGCAGGTGCAGTACCGTTTTTTGAAGCTCAAGCCCGATGCCGGCGACCTCAACAGCCAAGGCCCTGCACAGCGATTCATCATCGACTGCAAACGCAGCCGCGCCAACGCCGACGTCGCCAAAGCCTTGCGCTTGCGCGGCGGTGACGCTGTGTTGCAACTGCGGCGGGTGCTGTCGTTTGGCGGCGTGCCCACTATTTTGGAAGAAATTTGGCTGCCCGGTGGCCCCTTCAAAGGCTTGACCGCCGAGCGCTTGAGCGCCGACCAAGGCCCCATGTACGCCTTGTTTGAAACCGAGTTCGGCATCCGCATGGTGCGCGCGCAAGAGCGTTTAAGAGCGGTAAACCCCAGCGAGGAAGAAGCTGACTTGCTGCAACTCACCAGCCCCACGCCCTTGTTGAGCGTGGAGCGCTTGTCTTTCACCTACCACGACACGCCCATGGAATGGCGCAGAGGCTTGTACCGAACTGACACACACTATTACGACAATGAATTGAACTGAATCCCCTAGCAGCCAGCGTTGTCATCTATTTTTGTGCATTGCAATAGAATGAAAAACAACAGGTATTCAACCCCACCTAAAGCCCTTCCCAGCGAACGAAAGAAAGTCAGAAAGTCCCTCCTATGACACAACCCAGTCACGACCGACCTGAATTCCGCAATATCAATGCTTTTGTAGATTTGCCCTCCTACCGTTTGCCCGCCGCGGGATGGGTGTCCATACTGCACCGTGTCAGCGGCGCACTGATGTTTTTGCTGCTGCCCTTCAT
>JABMMR010000207.1 GCA_013205525.1 Burkholderiales bacterium
GAATCAAGGCTTTGCGCCCATCGCTCTTAAGGGCTGCCATCACGGGGTTGATGCGGCTCATGCTTTGCTCCCATTCAGTGCAGCCAGCGAGATAGCTTGCTCGCCTTTGACGGTTTGACCTTGGCAGCTGGGCCGGCAAAAGAAGTCGGCGTTGGACAAATCGGCCACCGTGCCAATGTCTTTGTCACCACGGCCCGACAGGTTCACCAAGATGGACTGCTGGGGCGTCATGGTTTTGGCCAGCTTCATGGCATGGGCCACCGCGTGGCTCGATTCGAGTGCAGGAATGATGCCCTCGGTGCGGCACAGGTAATGAAAGGCGTCCAGCGCTTCTTGGTCGGTGACGCCTACATATTCGGCGCGCCCAATGTCTTTCAAAAAAGCGTGCTCGGGGCCTACGCCTGGGTAGTCAAGACCGGCGCTCACCGAATGGGTTTCGGTGATTTGTCCATTGGCGTCTTGCAGCACATAGGTGCGGTTGCCATGCAAAACACCAGGCACACCGCGTTGAAGTGAGGCCGAGTGCCGGCCCGAGTCCATGCCTTCACCGGCGGCTTCAATGCCTATAAGTCGGGTTTTTTCAAACGGTATGTAAGGGTAAAAAATACCCATGGCGTTGGAGCCGCCACCCACGCAGGCCAGCACCGCATCGGGTTGCAAGCCGTGGTGCATATTCGGCATTTGGGTGATGCATTCTTCGCCAATCACGCTTTGAAAATCGCGCACCATCATCGGGTAGGGGTGGGGACCCGCCACCGTGCCGATGATGTAGAAAGTGTTGTCCACATGGGCTACCCAGTCGCGCATGGCTTCGTTTAGCGCGTCTTTGAGGGTTTTGCTGCCCGACTCCACCGGTACCACCGTGGCACCCAAGAGCTTCATGCGGTAGACATTGGGGCTTTGGCGTTTCACATCTTCGCTGCCCATATAAACCACGCACTCCAAGCCGTAACGTGCACAAATGGTGGCGGTGGCCACGCCGTGCTGTCCTGCGCCGGTCTCTGCAATCACACGAGGTTTGCCCATGCGTTTGGCCAGCATGGCTTGGCCAATGGTGTTATTGATCTTGTGCGCGCCGGTGTGATTCAGGTCTTCACGTTTCAAGTAAATCTGCGCGCCACCCATCTCGCGGCTGATGCGAGCGGCATGGTAGATGGGGGAGGGGCGACCCACAAAATGCGCCAACTCGGATTTGAACTCGGCGATGAAAGCGGGGTCGTGTTGGTACTGGGCGTAGGCGTCTTTCAGCTCTTCGATGGCATGGGTCAGTGTTTCGCTGATAAAACTGCCGCCGTAAATGCCAAAGTGGCCGCGGGCGTCGGGTTGTTGGTAGTGAGACATCACAAATATCCTCAGACTGACAAAAATTTAGACAAGCGGTGTGGCTCTGACCGCTTGCACGAAGGCGTGGATTTTGTCGGCGTCTTTGATGCCCTTGGCGCTTTCTACGCCCGAGCTGACATCAACCGCTAACGACAATCCGCGCGAATACACGGCGCGAATGCCGTCGGCCACGTTTGCAGGTGTGAGTCCACCAGACAAAACGAGGTGAGCATTGACGTTTATTGGAAGCTGTGACCAAGGAAATGTGCTGCCACTGCCGCCGTAGCTGTCGACCAAGGTGTCGAGCAACAGGGCATGGGCATGAGAATATTGGGAAGCATATTTTAGGAGGTCAAAAGGCAATCTGTCCTGAGGGGTTTCCTTGGGGATGCGCGCTACGCGAATCCAGCGTCTACCCAAGCGGGTGGCGAGTTCATGGCAAAAAGCAGGAGTTTCATCGCCGTGAAACTGCAGCCAAGCCCCCGGCACCCGTGCGGCGGCATGTTCCACCTCTGCAGCCGAGGCATTCACAAACAGCAAAACGGGTGTGACAAACGCCGGCAACAAACCCGCCAATGCGGTGGCACGCTCAGGGCTGACATAGCGAGGACTGTCTGGGTAAAGCACAAAACCGATGGCGCTCGCACCCGCCGTTGCCGCGGCAAGCACGTCTTGCTCGCGCGTCAGACCACAAATTTTGATGGGAATGGTGTTCATGGGGTGAGTCCAGGCAGGCTATCGTAAGCCACGGTTCGCGCCGGCAAACCCCAGCTGTGGTCATACACCGGACCCAAAAAATACAGCCCGTCCGGTGAAAAAGTGGGTGCAGCCGCGTCACGGCTTCGGGCTTGCAACACCGTTTGCATCCACTCGGGCGCTTGCAAACCTTGGCCAATCGCCACAAAGCAGCCCATCAGGTTGCGAATCATGTGATGCAAAAAAGCCGAGGCTTGGAAATCAAAACGCCAGTAGGCGCTGTCTTGGCTTTGGCTGATGCGCTGAATATCGATACGCAGCATGTGTTTCACCGGGCTCAGCGCTTGACAGCTGGAGGCTCTGAAGGAGGTGAAATCGTGTTCGCCCAGTAAACACTTGGCAGCCAGTTGCATAGTCTCCATGTGCATAGGCCGGTAGACCCAACCCACACGCTGTGCTTCAATGCTGGGGCGAACAGGGGATTGCAACACGATATAGGCATAGCGCCTAGAGTTTGCACTGGCACGGCAGTGGAAGTTGGGCGGGACTTCTTGCGCCCATTGCACAGCAATGTCTGAGGGTAAAAAATTGTTGGTGCCGCGCACCCAGCTTTGCATATCGCGATGTAAGAGGGTGTCGAAATGCACCACCTGCATCAAGCCGTGTACACCCGAGTCGGTTCGGCCTGCACACAAGGTGCGCACCGGCACGGTGGCAAATGCCGACAAAGCGGCTTCTAGGTGGTCTTGTACGGTTTGGCCACTGGACTGGCTTTGCCAGCCTTCATAGTGTTGACCCGCATAACTCAAACCCAGCGCCAAGCGCATTGGCGTCACGTGCGTTCTTGTAACCAGCGCAGCGCCCGTTCGCGGGTTTCACCATGGGTTTGGTCGGCCACTTCTTGGGCCAAGGCGCGGCCGGTTTGACGTTGACCCAGTTTCCACAGTTCATCAGCCAAATCAAGGCGAACTTGGAAGGGGTCTTCGCTCAAGGGAGCCGTGTTGGCGATCGATGTGGCCGGCGCATTGGGACGGTAAGGCGCATTGAAGGCAGGCGCTGGCGCGACAGGCTGGCGCGATGGGGCAGGGCTGGCGGGTGCGGTACGAGGGGGCAAGTCCAAATCAAAATCGATTTTCATTTCTTGTGGCTTGTCTGAAGAGGGGCCTGGGCCTGATTTGAAATCCAAGTCGGGGTCCTCGCCTTGAGTCTCATGGGGTCGGCTGCGTTTATCGCGCAACAAAGACAGGCTTACCAACAGGGCCGCGATGACCGCAATGCCGCCAATCACTTCGTACATGTATCGCTTGAGCCAAGCCAGAAACTCTTGTGCGGCAGCAGGGATATTCGAGAAAGTAGCCGAAAAACCACCTTGCATCTTGCCTGCGGCCTGTGAGATGGTGTCGAGTTCACTGACGTTTTTAGATACCTCTTGGCTGCGCTGGGCCGCCTGTTCGGATTCCAGCCGCTGCTTGACTTGGTCGGCATCTTCTGTGCCGGGCTTGCTCAGCGTCAACTGGTCTGGCGATTTATTTGCCTTGTTTTGAACCTGAGCTTTCAAGCCGCCTTTGGACTCACGCTCATTGGCGTCTGCGAGTTTGGTTTTCCCAGCTTGTGCCGCCAATTGAGAGCGGTATGCATCAAAGTCTAGGGCTTGTAAACGAATGTCGGCGCGAGCTTGCTTGCGGTCAATAGAGGCAGCGTCTTCTTCGGTGGGCAAAGTGATGAGTGCACCCGCTTTGAGTCGGTTCACATTGTTGTCAACAAAAGCCTTAGGGTTGTTGCGCAACAAAGCCATCAACAACTGGTCTAAGGAGACCTCACCGCCGGGGGAGTAAGACATTGCCAATTCACTGGCGGTATCGCCTCTGACTACCTTGATGGTCTCGGGGTCTTTGTTGACGATGCCGCTATCGGGTTTGACCTTGGCTGCGGGCTTCTCGACAGCTGGCTTTTCTGGCTTGGGCTTGGGTTTAGCTTCGGCTTTGGCCACCGATTCTTTGGGCGGTGTTGGCAAAGGCGCAGGACGTGGTGGTGGCGCAACAGCAGCCGGTTTTTCAGCAGGCAAAGGCGCTAAATTGGTCGAGGGGGTGACGTTGGCCGCGACCGCTGGTTCGGGCGCTAGACCCGTGCCTAAAGGAAAACCCAAGTTGCGAAAGGCGCGGCCGGTGGCCCATCGGAATTCAATCAATAGATCAACAAATCCATCTGTGATGGGTTGTGCGCCTTGAAATTGCATCAAATACACATCATCGCCCTTACGCACCAAGGTGACCACCACACTGTCGAGGCCAGCAACACGGGTGATTTGAGCCGCTTGGTAAACCGTGGAACTGGCCAAGGCAGCTTGAAATTCTTGGGCTTCTTGCGCTGACAGCTCACTGATCTGAACCTCAAGCTTTAAGGGTTCTCCAAGTTTGGATTGGATTTGCGGACGACCAAGCTGCAAGGCCAGCGCATGACTGGCAATTGAAAAAAATAGAAAACTGAACAACCAACGACGTAACTGAGGTATTTGGGGCGGCTGGAACATTGAGCAGTTTCTCTTGCGGCTTGGGATGCAGACATCATAATGGAAATGAGCGCTTTTTAATGAATTTCAGGCTTTAAGCAAAATTCTCAACATACGCCGCAAAGGCTCAGCTGCACCCCACAGCAATTGGTCGCCGATGGTGAATGCGCCCACATACTCGGGGCCGAACGCCATTTTGCGAATTCGTCCCACCGGAATAGACATGGTGTCGGTCACTGCCACAGGTGTCAGGTGCTGCAAACTGGCTTCGCGGTTGTTGGGAATGACCTTCACCCATTCGTTGTCAGCCGCGATCATGGCCTCGATATCTGCCACTGGTACGTTCTTATTAAGTTTGAAGGTGAGGGCTTGGCTGTGGCAGCGCATGGCACCCACGCGCACACAAAAACCATCGACCGGCACGGCGGGCGTCGCAAAACCTTGGCCTTGGCCCAAGATTTTGTTGGCCTCTGCCATGCCCTTCCACTCTTCGCGGCTGGTTCCCCAGAACTCGTCGCCTTCTTGTTTACCAAGCCCTAAATCTTTGTC
>JABMMR010000208.1 GCA_013205525.1 Burkholderiales bacterium
ATTCAATCCACTTCGGCTTTAGGCGAGGTCATCAGTTCGGGCTTGCTATTTCTGCAAAACCAGCCTCTGTCGACTAAAGAAGAATTTGTCAGTGAAATGCAAGCCAGTGGGCGACGTGTAGCGGCCAAACTCGAGCGTTATTTAAACACCTTGGGCTCAATTGCCTCGGCGGCCCCACTGCTGGGATTGTTCGGCACCGTGGTCGGCATGATAGAGATTTTTGGCTCCCAGACCCCTGGCGCGGGTAACCCTGCGCAACTCGCGCATGGCATCTCAGTAGCCTTGTACAACACCGCTTTTGGTCTCATCATTGCCATTCCCAGTTTGGTGGCATGGCGTTATTTGCGATCACGGGTGGACAATTTCGTCGTCGAATTAGAGATTGCCGCCGAACGCATGGTTCACCATTTTTTCTCCCAGCGCTCGAGTGCAAATACACCATGAAATTTGGTCGCCCTCGCAGCAGTGAACCGGAAATCAACCTGATTCCGTTTATCGATGTTTTATTGGTGGTGCTTATTTTTTTAATGCTCTCAACCACCTATGGCAGGCTAACCCAGCTAGACCTCAAGTTACCCAACGCCGACTCTGCCGAGATTCAAGAAAAACCCAATGAAATTAGGGTGTTGATTAGCAGTGACGGGCGCTACATTGTGCAAAAAAAGGCTGTAGACGGTGCGGATTTTCAAGCCATTGCTGCGGCCTTGAGTGAAGCGGCTAAAGAAGTGGCCAACCCCTTGGTGGTCATCAGTGCTGACGCACGCACCAGCCACCAATCGGTTATACAAGTCTTAGAAGCAGCTCAAAACGCCGGCCTGCAACAAGTCACTTTCACTGCCCAAAGCCGCTCTCAAGCGACCGCTCTGCCCTGAGCTGCGATGCCCACCAGGCCCAGCGATTTTTTGTTAGACGCTTGGCGCATATCTGGGCCGGTCTCTTGGTGCTTGTTTCCCCTCACACTCCTCAGCCACGCTTACATTGGCTTAGCCAAGTTAGCCTATAAAAGGGGTTGGAAATCCACAGTTAAATTACCCGTGTCCGTGATCGTGGTGGGCAATGTGATGGTGGGCGGCACGGGCAAAACCCCTGTCGTCATACACCTCGCGCAACAACTGACACAAATGGGCTGGCAAGTGGGCGTCATCGCACGCGGTCATGGTGGCCATCATGCTGACTGCACCGAGGTGACGCAGCGAAGTCTGGCGCGAGAAGTCGGCGACGAAGCTTTGCTGTTGAAGCACCGTCTGGGTCTGCCTGTTTTTATCGGCAAGCAGCGTGCCCAAGCGGCTTGGCTACTGATGCAAACCTACCCGCAAACGCAACTCATCATCAGCGACGACGGTCTGCAGCACCTCGCCCTGCACCACGATGTGGCCATTTGCGTATTTGATGACCGAGGTTTAGGCAATGGCTTTTTGCTGCCCGCCGGTCCTTTGCGAGAGAACTGGCCTAGGCGTTTAAGTCAAGACGTTGTTCAAATGACAGTTCACACTGGAAGCAAGTCTTTTCAGGGCAGCATCGCGGCTCATCGACAACTGGCTGGGTACGCAGTGAATGGCCGAGGCGAACAACGTGCTTTGCACACTTGGCAGCATCAAGCTGTGGACGCTTTGGCAGCAATTGCCCAGCCCGAGTTATTTTTTTCTGCCTTGCGTCAAGCAGGTCTTTTGCTGGCTCACACGCAGGCATTTGCCGACCATGACCCCCTTGACCATTGGCAGCCCCATTCTTCGAAAGATGTGATCTGTACGGAAAAAGACGCGGTGAAATTGTGGCCCAATCACCCGGATGTTTGGGCCGTGACCTTAAAGTGCGATTTGCCAGCAGCTTTTTGGGAAGCATTGATGCCCCATTTGCACAGACTATCATTGGCCCATGGACATCAAACTGCTTGAATTGTTGGTCTGCCCGGTAACCAAAGGCAGCCTCGAATACGACCGAGAGAAATCTGAGCTCGTCTCTCGCAGCGCCCGGCTGGCATACCCCATACGAGACGGCATTCCCGTGTTGCTGGAAATGGAAGCACGAACCCTCAGCGACACAGAGCTTGAGCGCTGATTGAATTCCATGAAGTTTGTGGTGTTGATTCCAGCCCGGCTGTCGGCGAGCCGATTGCCGCGTAAACCGCTGCTCGATTTGGCGGGTATTCCCATGGTGGTGCGGGTGGCGCAACGTGCGCAATTGTCCCAAGCCAGCCAAACCGTGGTGGCCACAGACAGCGCTGAAATCATGCAGGTATGCAAACAATTTGGCATTCAATCCCTGCTGACCCGCGCAGACCACCCCAGCGGGAGCGA
>JABMMR010000209.1 GCA_013205525.1 Burkholderiales bacterium
AGGTGTTGCTGTCCATGGCGAATCAAAAAAACTATTTTTTGGCGGACGCAGCATTGCCAGCGCCGCTGCCGCGCATGGCTTTAAAAAATTCTGTGTTGGGGTCTAGCACCATGACATCCGACTTTTTATTAAAACTGGCCTTGTAGGCTTCTAGACTTTGGTAGAACTGGGCAAACTGCGCATCCTTACCGAAAGCATCGGCATACAAACGCGCAGCTTCGGCGTCGCCCTCGCCTTTGACTTTTTGAGCGTCTCTGTAGGCATTGGCCAAAGTGACTTCGCGCTGGCGGTCTGCATCAGCGCGGATTTTTTCGCCCTCAGCGCCACCGGTGGAACGCAATTCATTGGCGACTCGCTTACGTTCAGCTTCCATGCGGCGGTAAACCGACTCTGTGATGGTGTCCACGTAATCTGCACGGGTGATGCGAACGTCGACCACATCGATACCCCAAGGCTTTTCCCCTTTGACAATCTCCAGCACTTCTTTCTTGACGTCCACCATCAGAGCTTCGCGCTTGAGCGACAACAGGTCTTTCACTGTTCGTTTATTGATTTCTTCTTGAAAAGCATTACGAACCACGCGGGTGAGTTGCTGCGCACCGGCTTTTTCATCCAAGCCCACATTGCGGATGTACTGTGAAGGATCAGAAATGCGCCAACGCACATACCAATCAATCACCATACGTTGCTTTTCAGCTGTGAGCATGGGTTCTGAGTCGACGTTATCCAAAGTCAGCAAACGCTTATCGATGAAGTTCACGTTTTGAAAAGGCGGCGGGAATTTGAAGTTCAAGCCGGGTTCGGTGATGACCTTCTTGATCTGACCCAGCGAATACACCACGCCAAACTGGCGTTGGTCGACCACAAAAATCGTGGAACTCAATACCAGCAAAGCCAGCAAAAAGGTGGAGATATATAAACCAAGTTTATTCATGGCGGGCTATTCAACGTAAATCGCGGTCGCGTTGACGGTTGTCACGGCCACGGTTATCAGGAGAGGACAAAGGCACTGCGGGGTTGGGAACCGAGTTATTGCCTTCAGGAGAATTGGATGAATTGACAGAGGGGTTTACTGCAGCACCAGGTGTTGCGCTCAATTGCATGATCTTGTCCAGCGGCAGGTAGAGCATATTGGAGCCCTGCTTGGACTCGACCAACACCTTGGTGACGCTGCTGTAAATTTCTTGCATTGCATTGATGTAAAGGCGGTCGCGTGTCACTTGAGGCGCTTTTTGGTATTCGGAAAGCAAAGAACGAAAGCGCTGCGCATCACCTTGGGCTTGCGCAACGATGCGGGATTTGTAAGCGTCAGACTCTTGTTTTAAACGCGATGCAGAGCCTACGGCGCGAGGAATCACATCATTGGCATAGGCCTCAGCTTCATTTTTGGCGCGCTCACGCTCTTGACCGGCTTTGAGCACATCATCAAATGCCGCTTGAACTTGTTCGGGAGGACGAACACCGCCTTGCTGCAAATTGATACCGACCACCTCGATGCCCACGTTGTAGCGGTCCAAAATAACCTGCATGATTTGCCTGATACGTGGTGCAATTTGTTCACGGTCTTCAGACAGCGCCGCGTCCATACGCATCTTGCCCACCACTTCTCTCACCGCGGTTTCAGCCGCCTGAATCACCGCGTCTGTGGGGTTTTTACTTTCAAATAAAAAGGCACGAGCGTCGGTGAGTCGGTATTGAACGGCAAACTTGATTTCTACAATGTTCTCGTCTTCAGTCAACATGGCCGACTCGCGCAAACCGGTGGCCTTGATGACAGTGTCGCGACCAATATCAAGAGAGCGAATTTGGGTCACAAAAACCACTTCATGTCGCTGAATGGGGTAGGGAAGGCGCCAATTAAAACCGGCGCCTGCTGTGCTGTTATACCTGCCAAACTGGGTAATGACGGCTTGCTGGCCCTCTTGAACGATAAAGAAGCCAGTGGCAAGCCAAATCAAGACAGCAACGACTGCCGCTATGCCCAAAAGGCCTCGCATTTGCTTGAAATCAGGGTTAAAGCCGCCTCCACCTCCCGGTGGAGAATTGCCGCCGCCACGGTTTTGACCCAAGAATTTGCTGAGCTTGCGATTGAGTTCACGCCACAGTTCATCTAAATCGGGGGGGCCGTTAGAGGCAGAAGGCCTAGGCTTTCTGCCCTCTTCATTGGGCGGTGGGGGCGAGCCCTCTGGGGGTGGTGTGGACCCATTGTTTTGCCCAGAGGCGTCATCGCTTCGACCCCAACGACCATCGTTCAAATTGAACATGCCCGCTATACGTTGTCGTAAAGGCCAAAACCAAGTTAAGAAATTCATGCGCAGTCAATCAAAAAAATGTGCCAAGACGACATTGTGCCTAAACCTGAAGCCGTTCTTTGGCTTCAAGGATTTACCTCTACAACACAAGGGGCTAAAGATCGAGAGCTTACGTGCAAGGCTGTTTCCATTAAACGTTGCCGCAAGCCATCAAGATTAGCCCCTGTTTGCGCACTGACAAAAATACGCGGTATGGCGACGCCATCGACAATAAAGACGTCCTGCAGCAAGCGAGGTTGTTGGTCGCTGGCCAAAGCATCCACCTTGTTAAAAACCAATAATTGAGGCACATCTGTGGCCCCAATATCAGCCAAAACCAACTGCACCTGTGAGATTTGTTCGGGGTAATCTGCGTGCGAGCAGTCCACCACGTGCAGCAACAGGTCTGTGCTGGTGGCCTCTTGCAAAGTAGCCGCAAAAGCGTCCACCAAGCCATGCGGCAAGTCGCGGATAAACCCCACAGTGTCCGACAGGGAAATCTGACAGCCCGGCGCTTGCCCATCGGATAAATAAAGTTGCCGCGTGGTGGTGTCTAGCGTGGCAAACAACTGATCGGCGACATAGGCCCGCGCCTTTACCAAGGCATTGAACAAAGTGGATTTGCCCGCGTTGGTGTAACCGACCAATGAAACGTTGAACACCTGATTACGCTCGCGCTGGCGCCGTTGGGTGTTGCGCTGCTTTTTCACCTTCTCTAGGCGTTCTTTGGTGCGTTTGATGGATTCACCAATCATGCGCCGGTCAAGTTCGATTTGGGTCTCACCAGGACCGCCTCGGTTGCCGATGCCGCCGCGTTGCCGCTCTAAGTGTGACCAACGGCGCACCAGTCGGGTGCTGACATACTGCAAGCGAGCCAATTCAACTTGCAATTTTCCCTCGTGACTGCGAGCGCGCTGCGCAAATATTTGCAATATCAGCATGGTGCGGTCGTTGACCGGCATCTCAAGTAAGCGTTCTAAATTGCGTTGCTGCGCAGGGCTTAAAGCTTGGTCAAACAAAATTTCCGAGGCGCCGTAGAGCAACGCTGATTCTTTGATTTCTTGCGCTTTACCTGTGCCCACAAAAAGGGCTGCATCCGGGGCGCGACGCTTGCACGTCATGCGCGCCACAGGCACCAAGCCGGCGGTGCTGGCGAGTTGGGCGAGTTCATCTAAATCGGCATCAAAATGAGGCAGACCCAAATCGACACCTATCAATAAGACGTTGGCCTGCATATCAGGCTGAGAATTAGACAAAGGAGATAAAAAGACGCGTGTTAGGAATGGGGGGCTGACTCTTCGCTGTCGCCGTCGCCTTGGGCAAAATTTACTGGGCGGCCAGGGACAATGGTTGAAATCGCATGCTTGTAAACCATTTGGGTAACAGTATTTCGTAAAAGCACCACGTATTGATCAAATGACTCTATCTGCCCCTGCAACTTGATGCCATTGACCAAATAAATGGAAACAGGCACATGCTCTTTGCGAAGTATGTTGAGGAAGGGGTCTTGTAAAAGCTGGCCTTTGGGGTTCACGATATTCTCCGTGTTGGTTGACTCCCTCTAAGATAACACAAGGGAAAACACTGACCTCGGCACAGCCCCAAAAACCTATTTTTTACAGCTTTGCAATACTTTTTAGCTCAGCGAAAAGAACAAAAAGAGGTAGCTAAGGTCTCAGTCTTTATCTACATAGGGGTTGCTGGAGGACTTCATCTCTATGCGCATAGGCGTACCTTC
>JABMMR010000210.1 GCA_013205525.1 Burkholderiales bacterium
CCTGAGCGTCGGCGGCTGGCTGGCGGTTTGGGCCAGTGCGCTTGAGGCCAGGCAGGCAAGCCCAAGCGCAAAAACTATCACGCTGCGGGAAAACGCAGAATTTTTAAAATGAGAAAAATCAAACAAACAAGTTCTCCGAAGTCAATCAAACTTCAGTGAACCTTTGCGCATTGCGCGCAGCATAAGGTTGCTGGCGCGTTAGCCCAAAAGGTTCACCACGGCGGACGTGGTGTAAGACCATTTGGGGCGCTCAATGTTCGCGGTAACGGCGCTGCTGGCGAAGCTTGAGCGAGATATTGGCGCGGCATTAAACCGGTCTGTTGAAATTCTAGTGCCCTCGGGTGCCAGTAAATAAGTGGCATGGCAATTTTCACAGTGAGTTTGGCTGCAGCAGTCGGTGTAGTTGGCGTCCTGCGTAGTGGGTGCCTGTATAACCACCTCAGCCTGCGGTTTGTGTTCGTGCCCGTCTTGGGATACAAGGTCATGCGCGTGAACCGCTAAATGCTCGGCGCTTGTGGTAGTGTGCGCGTTTGCCCCGCCAGACATCAATGCCAGCCAACCAATTAAAAAGTACAACACCATGTTTTTCACAGAAATAATCTTACCAGCAAACAATGGCGATCAAAGGATAACTTCAAAAGCCGAACGAAGGGTAAAAACTCAATATTGAGCCGTTGGATACAGACGAAAACGCATGTCTGGCGAATCAAATTTTTTAAAGGAACCCCTATGAGCACCCTTTCCTTGCCTGCGAATATTGAAAGCAATCCCAAAGTCAAAGCTGTTTTTGATGACATCAGGCAAACCCGTCAAAGTGATTTCATCAATAACATGTGGCACTATTTGGCGTTCGACCCTGAATTACTAGAAAGTACTTGGCGCGAGGTTAAAGCTGTCATGGCTACGCCCTCCTCACTTGATCCTCTCACCAAAGAAATGATTTATATCGCTGTATCAGTCACCAACGCTTGCAGCTACTGTGTACATTCGCATACGGCAGCAGCCAAAAGCAAGGGGATGTCAGACGCTCAACACGCTGATTTACTGCGTGTGATTGCATTGGCAGGAAAAACCAATCAACTGGCTTCAGCGATGCAACTGCCTGTGGATGCTGTTTTCAATAAAGAATGAATATCAAGGCAGAGCAAGCACCCTCGCCCATTCACCACCCTAAGGAGCAAAAATGGCAATTTCATGGTTAACCGCCCTCAAGATTGTCCCCTGGGAAAAGGTGCTGGAACATGCGCCTGGTGTCATGGAAAAGGCGCGAGGTTTTATAGATAAACGTCGCACTGACGAGGTCCAAGCGCCTACCGAGCTGGCGCAACTGGCAAAGGTACAACAGGAAATGGCGCATACGCTTTCCCAGTTGGCCGAACAAAACCTCGCTTTGATTGCGGCAATCAAACGCTTGCAGCTGCGTATGAAATGGCTGAGCGCTGGGCTGTTGGTGACCCTTTGTGCTTGCGGGGTTTGGGCTGCCCTGTTACTTCAATAGCAGTCGCCCACGTTATGAGCCGCCTCTTTCTCTAGACAAAAATTAAAGGGCAGCCTTCAACTGCTCGATACGGTCTTGTCCCCAGAACATTTGCTCGCCAACAAAAAATGTGGGGGCGCCAAATACGCCACGTTCGACAGCCTGTGTGGTGACTTCTTTGAGCTTGTCTTTGGTTTCCTGCTCATTGGCCAAATGGAGTAAGTCAGCAGGATCGAAATGCGCCTCGCGCAGAACTTGCTCAACAACCGCTTGGTCATTGAGATTAAGCGCATCAACCCAAATGGCTTTAAAAATAATGTCCATGAATTCGTGCATGCGAGCATCAGTTCGCATCTGTAACCCTGTCAGCATACGCATAAGCGTTGTGGTGATGATGGGAAAGAAAGGGTTGTTGTTCAAAGGAACACCGTAGCTGTCTGCAAAACGTTTGAAGTCCACAAAAATATATTTACCCTTGGCAGGTACGCTGACAGGCGAAACGTTACCCGTGGCCTTAAAAACAGCTCCCAACAACATGGGAAGGTAAATGGGACTGGCGCCTGTTTCAGCTTTTATCTTATCCATTTGAGTATGTGCCAAATAGGTGGCCAAGCTGCCAAAGTCAAAATAGTAGTCAAATGTTTTTGCCATGATTTCTTTCTTTATATCTGATTAGAATTTTTCCATATAGGGTCGCAAATCGAGCTCGTGAGTCCAAGCGTCTCTGGGCTGTTGGTGCAGCATCCAATAGGCGTCAGCAATATGGTCAGGATTCAAAATTCCGTCCTGATCCTTTAACGCATAGCGGTCTGGGAAAAGTATACGGATAAATTCTGTATCGATGGCACCGTCAATGATGGTGTGCGCAACATGGATACCCATGGGCCCCAACTCGCGGGCCATGCTTTGAGCCAATCCACGCAAGGCCATTTTGCCACCTGAAAAACCAGCAAAGTTTGCACTGCCTCTCAAAGAAGCAGTGGCCCCTGTGAAAATGATCGTTCCTTTTTGACGGATGCCTTTTACTTGCTGATCAACACCGTTGGCTCTGGCCACCATTCGCTTGGCAACCTCTCGACCATTCAAGAAACCAGCCAAACAGGCCATTTCCCACATTTTTGTGTAGCGCCTAGCAGTCTCGGTCAAGATGCTATTGGGTGAGTTAGCACCAATATTGAAGACCAACACCTCAATAGGTCCGATGCTGGATTCAATGTGATCAATGAGTGAGATCACCTCGTCTTCTTTACGGGCGTCAGATGCAAAGCCATGGACGACACCCCCAGCTTGTTGAATTTGAATCAGCAACGGCTGCAATTTATCAAGGGTTCTGCGGGTGACACAAACAGCAAACCCTTCCCGCGCAAATCGCTTGGCCACTGCACCACCAGTAGCATCTCCAGCACCTATGACCAAGCAGACTTTTGAATTTGACATGATGTAAAGCCCCAAGAATAAGGGAAAAGCTAATGCTGTAACCCTAAAGCTGGCCAAATTTGTTTGCTACACAACTCTCTTACCTCACAGCAACTGGCTTACCAAATTCAACCCAGCCTTTACCATCAAATTTCACTAACTGCATGGTTTGGAACAAAGCAAAATCAGTTGGTGAAGTGCTAGCCAATACACCGGGTAAGGCCATCGGCACTTGAAAGTCCTTGATGCTGGAGACTTGTTTCATGACGTTTTCTCTCGTCAGGTTGTCCCCCGCCTGCCTGAGCACGTGCGCCATCAACTGAGCTACCGCATAGCCATAGGTGGCGTTAGCGTCGTCTGGACTGACTTCAGGCGCATATTTTTTGATCAATGCTTTAAAGTCCTTCATGGTCGGGTCGTTATCCCAGCGGCTATCGGTACCTTCTTTGATGTACTGCATTGAAATCAAGCCCACAGAAATATCAATACCTGCAGGCTTCAAGACGCTACCCACCGAAGCAGAAACTTGGTTCAGGTAGTGGGTGGGCTTCCAGCCCACGTCACTGACCTTGCGAATAGCTTGCGCTGCAAACTTGGGGGTACTGATGTTGAAGAAGGTGTCTGCACCCGAGCCCTTAAGCGTGACAATTTGAGAGTCGATGGTAGGGTCGGTTACTTCATAAGAAGCAAGCGAAACAATCATACTTGCAGCTTTGTCACCCAAGCCATCCTTGAAACCGTTCAAGTAGTCCTTGCCGTAATCGTCGTTTTGAAACAGCACCGCGATTTTGGCATTGGGTTTGGTTGCCAAAATATGCTGCGCATAAAGCTTACCTTCGGAGTGGTAATTGGGGTTGAAACCAATGGTCCAAGGATTGTTTTTCGGGTCGTTCCATTTAGATGCGCCAGTGGCCAAGAACATGTGAGGCACTTTCTTGGTATTCATGTACTTATGGATAGCAGTATTAGAAGGTGTGCCCAAGGTGCCCATGGTCAACAAGACTTCATCTTGCTCTACCAAACGGCGAATCATCTCCACCGTTTTGGGCGGGCTGTAGCCATCGTCTAGGGTGAGGAAATTAATCTTACGGCCGTTGACGCCACCTTGTTCATTCAGTTGCTTGAAGTAAGCCGCCTGAACCTTGCCGATAACGCCATAAGCTGAGGCAGGACCGCTGTAGGGCATGGTTTGGCCAATTTTAATTTCAGTGTCGCTGGCACCAGGATCGTATTTTTTTTGTGCGGCTGCCGGTAAGGCAAAGCCAATCAGGGAAATCAACAGAGTAGTAATTGCAAATGCTCTCTTTTTCATGGATAGTCCTGGTTGAGAGAAAGGATTGAAAATCAAAAACGAGAAATACGAAGTTTCTCGCCCAACAAACGAATGGCACCCGCAATACCTGTTGGCATTAGGTACATAAACAGTATCAACAGGGTTCCATAAATGGCCCAAGGCGCGGCCTTAGAAATCTGGTCAGCGATATTTGGAATGAACTGGATAAATATCGCGCCATACAAAGCACCCGTCAAGGCGCTCACGCCGCCAATCACCATGCCAACCAGCAAGGTGATCGACAAGAAAACGGTGAAACTGTCGGGTGCCACAAAGGCCACCAAAATAGCGCTGAGGGCACCCGCCACGCCAGTGAACATGGCGCTCACACCGAAAGCCAGGCTTTTGTACATGGGCGTGTTGATGCCCATGGAGGAAGCTGCAATAGGTTGGTCGCGAATGGCGATAAGGGCACGGCCTACTCGGCCGCGAATCAGATTCCAAGCAATGACGAACATCACCAAGGTGATTGCCAAAGTAAAGAAATAAAGCCAACGGTCGGCGTTGAGACTCAAGCCGAACAATGACTCCCAAGGCGGTTCGGGTTTCATGATCACAATGCCTTGCACCCCACCGGTCAGAAACTCTAGATGCTTAAACTTGAGCAGTTGCGGCAAGGCCACAGCCAAAGCAAATGTGGCCAAAGCCAAGTAGTGACCCTCTAGTCGCAGGGCGGGTAAGCCAAACAAAAAGCCAACCACGAAACAGATGAAGGCCGCAATCGGAATGGTCATCCAATAGGGAATATTCATTTTGTCCATCAGGATGGCACTGGTGTAGGCCCCGATGGCCATGAAGGCTCCGTGTCCCAAAGAGATTTGACCGCTGTAACCAATGAGAATATTCATTCCGACCAAGGCAATGGCATAGCTCAACACCATGGAGGCTTGAAACACATGGTAATTGGAAATGAAAAAGGGCAGGATGCAGGCCACGATCAGGCCCAATACGATTCGAATCCAAGGGAGCGAGTTTTCGGACGATAGTAGATGGGAAGACATCTGATTCAGACCCTTGAAACAATCACTTTACCGAACAGACCGGCAGGTTTGATGGTCAGCACAACAATGATCAGTACCAATGCGACCGACAACTTGAGTTCGGTGCCAATGACGTAGGCACCTAGAATATTTTCAAGAATGCCAACGATAAAGCCTCCCAATACGGCGCCCCCTGGGCTGTCAATACCCCCCACCAATGCTGCAGCAAAGGCGTAGAGCAAGATCCCCGACATCATGTTGGGCTCAAGGAACACCACAGGCGCAATCATCATGCCCGCAACAGAGCCAATGGCGGCGGCAAGCCCCCAGCCCAAGGCCAACATCCAACCCACGCGGATGCCCACCAAGCGGCTAGAGTCCGGGTTTTGCGCTGCTGCGCGCATGGCCAGTCCCAGCGGGGTGAACTTGAAAAAGCTATAAAGTAAAAGCAGGAGCACCATGGTCACGCAAATAGAGCCCAGTTCGTGAGAAGAGATGAAATACAACCCAAACGGCGGCTCTTTGGGAAAAGGCGATGGAAAGGCTTTGATGGTGTAGGTGAAAATCCAACCAGCAATACTGTTGAGTATGACAAGCAGTCCAATAAAAACCACCACAATATTGAGCACCGGCGCATTTTCGACGGGTCGAATAATGATGCGCTGAATCAAGACCCCCAAGCTAAACGATAACAAGAGGGTACAGATGAAAGCCAGCCAATAAGCGACACCTGCGTTGATCAGCGTCCAAGCCATATAGGTGGCAAACATGGCAATTTCACCTTGCGCAAAATTGATGTGGTGGGTCGATTGGTAAATCATCACGAGCGCCAAGGCAAGGCTGGCGTAAACCCCTCCAGTGGCAATACCGGCTACAACTTGGTGAATGAAAGTTTCCATGCAGGGTTTCTCAGTGGCCGAGGTAAGAGCGACGAACAGCTTCGTCTTGCTTAAGGTCTTCGGAAAGGCCAGACAACACAAGCTTGCCAGTTTCCAAAAGGTAGGCGTACTTTGCCAGATCGAGTGCCATGGCCGCGTTTTGTTCAACCAATAAGATGGTCACTTTGTCGCTCTGGTTGATGGTCTGCATGATGTCAAAAATCTCTCGCACAATGAGTGGTGCCAAGCCAAACGAGGGTTCGTCAAGTAGCAGCAATCGGGGGCGCAACATCAAGGCCCTTGCAATGGCCAGCATTTGTTGCTCACCTCCAGAAAGAGTGCCAGCTTGCTGATTGCGCCTCTCTTTTAAGCGGGGAAAGTAGCTGTACATCTTCTCCTGATCGAGTGCCACCTCGTGCTTGTCTTTGCGGGTGTAGCTGCCAAGTTGCAAATTTTCTTCGGTGGAAAGGCTGCCAAAGGTGCCACGACCATCAGGCACATGTGCCACGCCCAGTCGAACGATGTCTTCAGTGGCCTTGCCTTCAATGGCTTGGCCATCAAACATGATTCGACCACGAACTTTGATCATTTTGCACAAAGCACGCAGCGTGGTGGTCTTACCCGCACCGTTGGCACCCAGCAAAGTAGTGATACTGCCCTCCTCGATTTTCATCGACAGGCCATGGAGCACTTCGGTGGCACCATAACCGGCAAAAAGGTCTTTGACTTCCAAAAGCATTCGGCTCATTTTGAAGACCCCAGATAAGCTTGGATCACATCGGGATGTTGGCGCACTTTAGAAGGCGTGTCATCGGCAATTTTTTTGCCAAAATTCAGAGCCACTACTTTGTCCGAGACACTCATGACAAGACTCATGTGGTGCTCCACAAGCAGCACAGTGAGCTTGAATTCGTCACAAATTCGTTTGATCAGATCGCCCAAGTCGCTGACTTCTTCATGGTTCAGGCCGGCGGCTGGTTCGTCCAGCAACAAAAGTTTTGGCTGGCTGGCCAATGCTCGGGCAAGTTCCACGCGTTTTTGCGTGCCAAAAGGCAGGTCTGAAACTTTGCGCCGCGCCACCGATTGCAAATCTAAAAATTCGACCAATTGCATTGCATTGTTGTGTATTTTGGCTTCCTCTTGACTCACACCAGGTAGTCTCAGGGCGTGGTCCAGAAACCCTTTTTTTGCACGGCAGTGTGAACCCACCTTGATGTTGTCCAACACCGACATGGTTTTGTAAAGTGCCAAGTTTTGAAAGGTACGGCCAATTCCAATTTCGGCGGTTTTGTGGCGTGTCATGCCGTCCAGGCTTTGTCCATCAAAATATATTTGACCATTGCTGTACGCATACAGGCGAGAGAGGCAGTTGAACAATGTGGTTTTGCCTGCACCGTTGGGGCCAATAAGTCCGACGATCTGTCCTTTTTGAACATTGAAGGAGACGCCATCTAAGGCAACAATGCCGCGGAATGCAACGGTAACTTGCGAAACAGACAGAAGCACCGGTGCATCAGCACTCAGGCGAGACTCGTCAAAAGTATCCGGTGTGGACATTCATCTCCTTCAAAATGTGCATATTAAGTGCAAATTACTTTTATCTTCGCAGAAAACAATGCCGTGACATGTAGAAGTTTACCCAACAGATTTACTTAGGAAACATTTCACGCAACTTGAGTTTGTAGAACTTGCCGGTTGAAGTGCGAGGCACACAATCTATCCATTCAAATCGGTCGGGTACTTGCCATTTGGCAAAGCCCATATTGAGCAAATGAGCCGCCAGTTCATCGGCTTGCGGTGAGTGGCCGGGTTTGGCCACCACACAGGCCAAAGGACGTTCGCTCCATTTTTCGTCGGGAATGGCAATCACCGCAGCCTCGGCAATACCAGCGTGGGCCATCAGTGCATTTTCCAGGTCGACCGAGCTAATCCACTCTCCGCCTGATTTGATCAAGTCCTTGGTGCGGTCGGTGATACGAACAAAGCCCATGCTGTCCACGCTGGCCACATCGCCAGTTCGCAGCCAACCATCGGTGGTGAATTTATCTTCACTCACGGGAACTTGGTAGTAGCTAGCGGTAATGAAGGGACCACGAACCTGAAGTTCGCCAACATGCTGACCGTCCCAATCTTGGTCATGACCCTCGTCATTGCGAATGCGTAAATCCACCAGCGGCACCGGGATACCAGCCATGGCGGCACGGCGGTAGCGTTCATCGATAGGAGCATCGCGTAATTCGGCCTTTGGGTAAGAAATGGTACAAACCGGAGAAGTTTCGGTCATGCCCCAGCCTTGCATAATCCAAATGCCATGTTTGTCGAATGCCCGAATCAGGGCTTCGGGTACTGCAGCACCGCCCACCAGACTGCGCATACCGGTAGGCAATTTCCAACGGCCTGATTGTTGAGTTAAAGCCGCTTCATAGGCCTGAATTAAACCCATCCAAATAGTGGGCACGCCTAAAGACAAAGTGGGCGGCTCAAGTTGCATCAAGTCCAACAAATCGTCTGGATGCAAGTGCGGACCAGGAAACACAAGTTTGGCGCCCATCATGACCGCACCATAGGGTATGCCCCAGCTGTTTGCATGGAACATGGGCGTGACAGGTAAGACCACATCGGTGCTGCGCAAAGACCAAAAGTCACCCAGCGAGGCGACCAGTGTGTGTAGCACCGTAGAGCGATGCGAATAGACCACTCCCTTGGGTTTTCCGGTGGTGCCAGAGGTGTAGCACATGGAGACCGGATCGTCTTCTGCGTGAGCGGTATATTCAAATTGGCTGGCATCTGTGCCGGATAACCACTGTTCGTAATTCAAAAACTCTGCAGGCACATCGGCGCCAGAAAAAGGAAACACAATGACTTTTTCGAAGCTGTACTTGTGCTCAATCTGGCGGTACATCGGCAGCAAGATGTCGTCAATGATTAAAAATCGGTCTTGCGCATCGTTTGCAATCCATGCAATTTCGTCAGGTGAGAGACGCAAATTAAGGGTGTGCATCACGCCGCCAGCAGCAGGAATTCCAAAGTAGCATTCCAAGTGCGCGTGGTGGTTCCAACACAAGGTGGCCACGCGATCGCCTTTTTTCAGTCCCAAATCTTTTAAGCTCTGCGCTAAGCAACGGGTGCGGCTATAAAACTGTCCGTAAGTGTGCTTGACCAAAGATTTGTCAGGCAACCGTGAGACGATTTCATTGGAGGGAAACAATGTGCCCGCCCGCTCCAAAAAGTGATTCAAAGACAAGTTCACCTTCATCATGGTGCTGCTCACGCCTGCGCTAGATTTCATAGTGGGCACTCCATGGGTTTTGAACTAGTAGACCGGTTTGTATTTCTCAAGAGTTTCAAATACCTCTTCAGAGACATTAAACCCAAGGCCATATTGAAGAGCGAGTTCTTGGCTTCGCTTTGCAAAATTCGGGACTCCCATGCTGTAAATGAATTGCAAAGCGCCACCCGTCCAAGCTGGGTAGCCGATGCCGAAAATAGAGCCAATGTTTCCTTCGTGCACGGACATCAGAACCCCCTCATTCAAACACCTTGCAGTTTCAATGGCTTGCCTAAAAAGGAAACGGTCTTTAATGTCCTGAACAGCAATTGTGATATGACTCTTTTCAAATAATTTTTTTAAGTCAGGCCATAGCATCTTTTTTTGGCCGACGGGATAGTCGTAAAAGCCTACGCCCGCCGCCCGCCCACCACGCTTTAACTCTTTGACCATTTGTTCGACCAACATTTCTCCAGGGTTGGCCACATAGGTGCGCCCTTCTTTCTTGAAATCTTCGCGAGTTTGGTCTAAAACATGAACCGACAAAGTCAGCGAGGTTTCGTCGAGCACGGCCAAAGGCCCGACCGGCATACCCACTTGCATAGCCAAGTTTTCGATCATTGGCGCAGGAATACCCTCTTGCAACATGGACGCACCTTCCATCACAAAAGTTGCAAAAGTACGACTGGTATAAAAACCTCGAGAGTCATTCACAACAATGGGCAGCTTACCCAAAGCCAGAACATAGTCGTAAGCATGTGCGATGGTTTCATCATCGGTTTTCTCGCCCCGAATAATTTCAACCAACTTCATTTTGTCAACAGGGCTGAAGAAATGAATACCAACAAATTTCTCTGGCTTAGCACTTGACAATGCCAGTCCACTGATGGGTAAGGTAGATGTGTTGCTCGCAAAAAAACCGCCCTCCGCCAGCATGCCTTGCGATTCTTTTGTCACCGCGGCTTTGAGTTCCCGCTGCTCAAAGACAGCTTCAATGATGAGGTCGCATCCTTTCAAGTCTTGCATATTGTCAGTGGCCTGAATCAAGTTCAACAAAGTTGCTTTTTGCTCGGTAGTGATGCTGCCTTTTTCCACCAACTTTTGCGAGAGTACGGCACTGTATGCCTTACCGATTTCAGCTTTTTCAAGCGTCACATCTTTCAGTACGGACGCAATGCCACGGCTGGCTTGACTGTATGCAATGCCGGAACCCATCATTCCCGCACCCAAAACGCCCACCTTTTGCGGTCGATAGCGAGGTAAGCCCGCAGGTCGACTTAGACCGCTCTTGATGTTGTTCATATTGAAGAAGACGGTATTGATCATGTTGCGCGCAATGCCACTGGACATAAGGCCCGCAAGGTAGCGACTTTCAATGCGCATAGCTGTATCAAAGTCGACCATGGCCCCTTCCACCATCGCCGCCAAAGCAGCCTCTGGTGCGGGATATAAACCGCGTGTTTTTTGTTTTAATGCAGCGGGCGCCACAGTCAACATAGCTGCCATTTCGGGGCTATGTGGCGTGCCGCCAATCATCTTATAGTCCTTGCTGTCCCAAATGTGTTGACAAAGTTCGGGCTTGTTGTGAGACGCAGCAATAAAGGTCAAGGCAGTTTTGCGCAGCACTAAGTCTGTGTCCACCAATTCATGCACCAAACCGAGCTTCAACGCTTGCTCAGGACCAAACAACTTGCTTTCTAGAATATAAGGCTGGGCCGCAAGCAGTCCTAATATGCGTGTCATTTTGGTGATACCGCCACCGCCGGGAATCAGGCCCAAGGTAACTTCCGGCAAACCAAACTGTGTTTTAGGATTGCGGGTTGCGATTCTGTGATGCCCGACCAATGCTACTTCCCAGCCACCACCTAGTGCACTGCCATTCAAACAACTGACAACTGGAATACCAAGTGTCTCAATTGTCCTGAAATTTTTCTTTATGCGTTCAATTTCAATAAACAGACGTGGGCCATCAGCAGCGCTTGATCTCATGACACCCTTTAAATCAGCTCCTGCAAAGAAAGTTGATTTGTTGGAAGCCAAAATAACTCCACGAAGCTTTGGCCGATCTTTAACAAGCTCTTGCGCAACCTGGGCTAAATCGTCTTGCCATTGCTGGCACATGGTGTTGACGGGCGACCCGGATTCATCAAACGTAATGGTGGCAATTTCTTGCTCTATTTCGTAACGTAATGTTTTTAAAATCATATAACCACCCGCTTTCAAATTCGCTCGACAATGGTGGCGATACCCATACCACCACCCACACAGAGTGTGGCTAAACCATAACGAAGTTTTCGACGGTGCAATTCGTCAATCAAAGTCCCCAGAATCATGGCGCCGGTAGCACCAAGGGGATGCCCCAGAGCAATAGCGCCACCATTGACATTGACACGATTGTGGGACACACCCATTTCACGCATGAACTTAAGAGGCACTGCGGCAAATGCTTCGTTCACCTCAAACAAATCTATCTGATCAATTGTCAGACCTGCTATGGCAAGTACTTTTCTGGTTGCAGGCATGGGCCCTGTCCGCATGATGGTGGGATCTGCACCCGACA
>JABMMR010000211.1 GCA_013205525.1 Burkholderiales bacterium
GTTATGAGCCCAACGAGCTACCAGGCTGCTCCATCGCGCGTCGTGTACGGTGATTGTAGCGTTTATTCAGTTACAGCGCTTGTTGTTTCGGTGATTTCGGGGCGATCAACCAACTCGACCAAGGCCATGGGCGCGTTGTCGCCCACACGAAAACCCATTTTCAAAATGCGTGTGTAGCCGCCGGGACGGGTTTTGTAGCGAGGGCCGAGTTCAGCGAACAACTTCACCACATTGTCGCGGTTGCGCAAACGATTGAATGCCAAACGCTTGTTAGACAGCGTAGGTTCTTTGCCGAGGGTGAGCATAGGCTCAATCACGCGACGCAGTTCCTTGGCTTTGGGTAAGGTGGTTTTGATGGCTTCATGCTCAATGAGCGAGTTCATCATGTTTTGCAACATGGCCAGTCGGTGTGAACTGGTTCGGTTGAGTTTGCGTAGTCCGTGTCCGTGACGCATGATTTTTCCTTTTTTAAGCTTGCACTTTTTTTGCCGGCCGCCGTATCAGGTACGACCAGGGGGATGGCTGACTTGAAGTCAGCACTTGTTATTAAATACGTTTGGCTTCTAGGCCAGCAGGTGGCCAGCTTTCGAGCTTCATGCCCAAGGTTAAACCACGAGAGGCCAAAACTTCCTTGATCTCGTTGAGCGACTTGCGGCCCAAATTGGGGGTTTTGAGCAACTCGTTTTCGGAGCGCTGTATGAGGTCGCCGATGTAGAAAATGTTTTCTGCTTTAAGGCAGTTGGCCGAGCGAACGGTGAGTTCAAGTTCATCGACGGGGCGCAACAAAATAGGATCGAATTGTTGCGCGCTGCGAGGTGCGGGCGCATCGAATGCAGCCAATTCATTGCCTTCTAGTTGGGCAAACACCGCCAATTGCTCAACCAAAATTTTGGCTGAAGAGCGCACGGCATCTTCGGCATTGATGGCGCCATTGGTTTCGATTTCAACCACCAAGCGGTCAAGGTCGGTACGTTGTTCAACGCGGGCGTTTTCAACGCTGTAACTGACACGCTTAACAGGTGAGAAAGACGCATCAAGAACAATGCGACCAATAGATTTGTTCACCTCGTCGGCATGGCGGCGCATGCTGCCTGGAACATAACCACGACCTTTTTCAACTTTGAGTTGAATGTCGACCTTGCCACCGTGGGACAAGTTGGCAATCACATGCTCGGGGTTGATGATCTCCACATCATGCGGTGTTTGGATATCTGCAGCAGTGACTTGGCCTTCGCCTTCTTTGCGCAAACTCAGGGTTACCTCGTCGCGGTTGTGCAATTTGAAGACCACGCCTTTGAGGTTCAACAAAATATTGACCACGTCTTCTTGGACGCCGTCAATCGATGAGTATTCGTGCAACACGCCAGCGATGGTGACGTCGGTGACGGCATAGCCGACCATGGATGACAACAGCACGCGACGCAAGGCGTTGCCCAAGGTGTGACCGTAACCACGCTCGAAAGGCTCGAGCGTTACCTTGGCTCGGTTGTGACCGAGTTGTTCAACTTGGATGGCTTTTGGCTTCAGGAGATTGGTTTGCATTCGTTATTCCTCTCAATACCCCCGGCTCGTTACACCGGTAAGGCTGGGTGATGACCCCTGCACAATTGCACAGGGCGACGGATTTAAAGGGCCAACAAGCCCTGTTTAGCGTGAATACAACTCGACGATCAGCGATTCGTTGATGTCAGCAGCAAATTCGTCACGGTCAGGCGGCTTTTTAAAGATGCCTTCGGCTTTGTCGATATTGACGTCGACCCATGCCGGTATGCCTACTTGGGTAGCCAGTTGTAAGGCTTCCAAAACTCGGCCTTGTTTCTTGGATTTTTCACGCACGCTGACCACATCGCCAGATTTAACCAAGTAAGAAGGAATATTGACTTGATGCCCATTGACTGTGATGGCCTTGTGCGACACCAGTTGCCGTGCCTCAGCACGTGTAGAGCCAAAGCCCATGCGATAAACCACATTGTCCAGACGCGACTCAAGCAATGACAACAGGTTGTTGCCGGTGTTGCCCTTTTGCTGGTCGGCCATCGCAAAGTAGCGGCGGAACTGACGCTCCAACACGCCATACATGCGTTTGACTTTTTGTTTTTCGCGCAACTGCAAACCGAAGTCGGACATGCGCTGACCGGATGTACGTCCGTGCTGTCCAGGTTTGCTGTCGAATTTCGCTTTGTCACTGATAGAACGACGCGCGCTCTTCAAGAACAAATCGGTGCCTTCTCGGCGAGAGAGTTTGGCCTTGGGGCCTAAGTAACGTGCCACTTGAACTTCCTTTTTGTCAACTGCCCGCAGCAAGTGCGGGGAGCCATGGGTGTGTCACCCGCGGCGGTGGGCTTGGTGAAAAATCAGATGCGACGACGCTTTTGCGGTCTACATCCGTTGTGGGGAACCGGTGTCACATCAGAGATGGAATTGATGCGAATACCCAAAGCAGCCAACGCACGAACCGAAGACTCGCGGCCGGGGCCGGGACCTTTGATTTCTACGTCGAGGTTCTTAATGCCCTGATCCATGGCTGCACGACCGGCCACTTCAGAAGCCACCTGAGCGGCAAAAGGAGTGGATTTACGTGAACCCTTGAAACCTTGACCACCCGACGACGCCCAAGACAAGGCGTTGCCTTGGCGATCGGTGATGGTGATGATGGTGTTGTTGAATGAGGCGTGCACGTGCGCAATGCCATCCGCAACGTTTTTGCGGACCTTCTTGCGCACACGTTGTGCGGCTGAGTTGACGGGTGCTTTTGCCATGGATATCCCTCTTTATTTCTTCAGCGATTGAGCCGCCTTGCGGGGGCCTTTGCGTGTGCGTGCATTGGTGCGGGTGCGCTGACCACGCATGGGCAGTCCACGGCGATGACGAAAACCGCGGTAGCAACCAATGTCCATCAAACGCTTGATGTTCATGGTGGTTTCACGACGCAAGTCGCCTTCAATGGTGAACAGCGCGATCTGGTCGCGAATTTTTTCCAAATCGGCGTCTGTCAGATCTTTGATTTTTTTGCTGTAAGCAATGCCGGTGGCTTCGCAAATTTTGCGAGCGCGCGTGCGGCCAATGCCGAAAATTGACGTCAAGCCAATTTCGGTGTGCTTGTGCGGAGGAATATTGATACCAGCGATACGTGCCATGTTGTGACCTCTTTAATGCGGTGAACGATCAGCCTTGACGCTGTTTGTGACGCGGGTCTGTACAGATGACACGCACCACGCCCTTGCGGCGGATGATTTTGCAATTGCGGCAAATTGTTTTGACCGAAGCCGAAACTTTCATTTCATTCTCCAAAAAATCCTGAAATACGCTTTTGCGTATCCCTTGTTAACTCTGCGTGCTCAGTGCCTTACTTGGCTCTGAACACAATCCTTGCCCGACTCAAATCGTAGGGCGTCATCTCAACTGTCACCTTATCCCCTGGCAGGATTCGGATGTAATGCATCCGCATCTTGCCGGAGATATGTCCGAGCACCACATGGCCGTTTTCCAGTTTGACCCGGAAAGTAGCGTTTGGGAGGTTTTCAACAACCTCTCCAAGCATCTGGATGACATCGTCCTTCGCCATGCGCCCAATCAGCCACCTGGTGTCATCTTGAAGTTGGCCTTTTTAAGCAGCGACTCGTACTGCTGACTCATGAGGTAGTTCTGCACTTGGGCCATGAAGTCCATGGTGACCACCACAATGATCAGCAACGAAGTGCCGCCAAAGTAGAAGGGCACGTTGTACTTGAGGATGAGAAATTCGGGCAACAAACAAACAAAGGTGATGTAGATGGCGCCGGCAAATGTCAGGCGCAACAAAATCTTGTCGATGAAGCGGGCGGTTTGGTCACCCGGGCGAATGCCAGGGATGAAGCCGCCACTCTTTTTCAGGTTGTCCGCGGTTTCGCGGCTGTTGAAAACCAAAGCCGTGTAGAAAAAGCAAAAGAAGATGATGGCCACGGCATACAACATGACGTAGATGGGCTGGCCTGGTGACAACGCGGCAGAGATATCTTTGAGCCAAACCATGCTCTCGCCTGCACTGAACCAACTGACCACGGTAGAGGGCAACAAAATGATGGATGAAGCAAAGATAGGGGGAATGACACCCGCCATATTGAGCTTCAAAGGCAAATGCGAAGACTGTCCGCCATAAACCTTGTTACCCACTTGGCGGCGCGCGTAATTGACCAAAATCTTGCGCTGACCGCGCTCAACAAACACCACGAAGTAAGTAACCGCCCCCACCAAAACAACAATCAACAAAGCAATGATGATGCTCATGGCGCCGGTGCGGACCAACTCGAGCAGACCGCCAATCGAGCCGGGCAAGCCAGCGGCAATGCCCGCAAAAATAATGATGGAGATGCCGTTACCCAAACCGCGCTCGGTGATTTGCTCGCCCAACCACATCAAAAACATGGTGCCGGCAGTCAGGGACACCATGGCGGTGATGCGAAACAACATGCCTGGTTCGTTGACCAAACCGACTGAAGATTCCAAGGCCAAGCCTATACCCAAGGATTGGAAAATAGCCAAACCCAAGGTGCCGTAGCGTGTGTACTGCGTGATTTTTCGGCGTCCGGCTTCACCTTCTTTTTTCAGCGCTTCCATGCTGGGCACCACATACGACATCAGTTGCATGATGATGGAGGCAGAGATGTAGGGCATGATGCCCAAGGCAAAAATACTGAAACGCGATAAAGCGCCGCCAGAGAACATATTGAACAAACTCAGAATGCCGCCCTCCTGGCCTTTGAACAATTCAGAGAGTTGGTCTGGGTTGATACCCGGCACCGGGATGTGTGTGCCAATGCGGTAGACAACCAGCGCGAGCAACAAAAAGATAAGCCGGCGACGCAAGTCGGCAAACTTATCTGTTTTGGGCAAGGCGCTGGTAACCACGGTATCTGGGTTCTTTCTTCTGTTTTGTTAAGCGACCGAGCCGCCAGCGGCTTCAATGGCAACTTTGGCAGCTGCGGTGGCACCGATGCCATGCAGCTTCACAGCGCGTGAAATTTCGCCGGTCTTGATGACCTTGACGACTTTGGCCATTTGACTGACCAAACCAGCGGTTTTGAGTGCCAAGACGTCGATGTCTGTGATGTCCAGCAATTGCAAAGATGCAAGCGTGACTTCTTCGTTGTACTTCAAGGTTTGTGATTTGAAACCACGCTTGGGCAAGCGACGCTGCAAAGGCATTTGACCGCCCTCAAAACCTACTTTGTGGTAGCCGCCTGAGCGTGACTTTTGACCCTTGTGACCACGACCAGCGGTTTTACCCAAGCCAGAGCCAATACCACGACCGACACGGCGACGGTTTTTGCGTGAGCCATCTGCGGGTTTGATTTCATTGAGTTGCATGGCGAAACCTTAGAGAACTTTGATCAGATAACTGATCTTGTTGATCATGCCGCGCACTGCAGGGGTGTCCTGCAGCTCGCTGGTGCTGCCGATTTTGCGCAAGCCCAAACCACGCACGGTGGCGCGGTGAGATTCTCTGGTGCCGATAGGGCTGCGCACCAATTGCACTTTGACAGTTGAAGAAGTTGTAGACATGCCGTTGCTCCGGATTAGACGAAGAGGTCTTCGACGCTCTTGCCACGCTTGGCTGCAACTTCTGCAGCGGTGGTGGATTTGATCAACGCATCAAGTGTTGCGCGAACCATGTTGTAGGGGTTGGAAGAACCGTGGCTTTTGGCCACGATATCGGTGATGCCCATGACTTCGAACACCGCACGCATAGGGCCACCCGCAATGATGCCGGTTCCTTTGGGCGCTGGCGCCATTTGCACATTGGCTGCACCATGGTGGCCTGTGACGTTGTGGTGAATGGTGCCGTTTTTCAAAGACACTTTATGCATATTGCGGCGGGCTTCTTCCATGGCCTTTTGCACGGCAGCAGGCACTTCCTTGGATTTGCCTTTGCCCATGCCAACACGGCCATCGCCATCACCGACCACGGTGAGGGCTGCGAAACCCAAAATACGGCCACCCTTGACCACTTTGGTCACGCGGTTGACCGCGATCATTTTTTCTTTCAGACCGTCGTCACGACTGTCGTCTTGCATTTTTGCTTGAACTTTTGCCATGTGTGTATCCGTCTTGGGTTAGAACTGCAAGCCGGCAGCGCGCGCGGCATTGGCCAGGGCTTTGACGCGGCCGTGATAGGCAAAGCCTGCTCGGTCGAAGGCAACTTTCTCAACACCAGCCGCTTTGGCTTTTTCGGCGATGCGGGTGCCAACCACTTCGGCTGCTGATTGGTTGCCGCCTTTGCCTACTGCACCCAAGCTCTTGCGCACATCGACTTCAGCTGAAGAGGCAGTCGCCAACACTTTGGTGCCGTCGCCAGAGATAACTGAGGCGTAGATATGCAAATTGGTACGGTTGACCGTTAAGCGAGCAACGCCTTGCGTGGCAATGCGAATACGGGTTTGGCGGGAGCGGCGGATA
>JABMMR010000017.1 GCA_013205525.1 Burkholderiales bacterium
CTCTAAAGGCTTTGTAACCACCTTCTATAACGCTGACTTTAAAACCAATTTGTCCCAGCACCAAGGCCAGCGAACCACTGCGCTTGCCGCCACGCCAGCAGTAAACCAAGGGTCGCCAACTTTTGGGTAAATCCATCACATACTTTTGAATATGCTGAGCAATGTTGGCCGCGACCATAGACGCGCCCAGTTTGTTGGCTTCAAAAGCGCCTATTTGTTTATAAAGTGTGCCAACTCGGATTCTTTCTTGGTTGGAAAGCGATGGCCAGTTTTGCGCTTGGGGTAACTGGTCTAAAGCAAATTCATCTTCGCTTCGCGCATCAATGATGCAGCTAAAGCCATTGGGTTGAGCCATCAAGGCCATGGCGTCTTGCGCACTGATCAGTTCTACCGGCATCAGAGAAACTTTTTCAATTCAGCCCAGACATTGGCCAGCATGCGCGGATGCGCTTGGGCATTGGGGTGAATGCGATCGGCTTGAAATTGTTCGGCTGCATTAGGTGTATCTGCAATTCCTTTCAACAAAAACGCAACCACAGCGGTTTTGTGTTTTTTAGCCAAAAGGGTAAAGAGCTTTGAGAACTCGGCCGCATAGTCTGCGCCATAGTTGGGTGGAACCTGCATGCCTAGCAATAAAACCTTGGCACGGATGGCTTGACTAGCCTGGATCATGGCTTGCAAGTTGTCCTCGGTCATGGCCAGGGGAAAACCCCGCAAAGCGTCATTGCCGCCAAGTTCAATGACGACGATGCTGGGTTGGTGCTGTTTCAAAAGCGAAGGCAAACGGGCTCGCCCGCCAGCAGTGGTGTCGCCACTGATGCTGGCATTGACGACCCTCCAAGGGGATTTTTCGCGGCCTAGCTGTTGCTCTAAAAGTGCCACCCAACCGCTGCCGCGCGGCAGGCCATATTCGGCGCTGAGGGAGTCGCCGACCACCAAAAGCGTACGAGCTTTAGCAAATGCCAAGGGCTGCAATACACCTTGAATCAGCAGGCTAAAGCCGAGCAAGTTAAAGTCTCGTCGTCTCCACAATGGCACTGCGTATGTCCTCCAGCTTGATCGCCGTCTCTCATGTTTATAAATCTGTCACCGATTCCACTGGCACACTGGATATTCTCCGCGATATCGATTTTTCCTTAAACGCCCGACAAACTTTGGCCATTGTCGGCGCTTCAGGCTCTGGCAAAAGCACCTTGTTGGCCATCATGGCGGGCTTGGATACGCCAACACGCGGCAATGTTCATATCGCTGGGCAAGATCTTTTTGCCTTGGATGAAGATCAACGTGCTGCCTTGCGAGCCAAACATATTGGCTTTGTCTTCCAAAGTTTTCAGTTGCTGGCTCCCCTCACGGCCTTAGAAAATGTCATGCTGCCGCTGGAGTTATCTGGTCATTCGCAACCCAAGGCAGTAGCCAAAGAAATGCTGGCGCGCGTGGGCTTATCCGATCGCCTCAACCATTACCCCAAGGTCATGAGCGGGGGCGAGCAGCAGCGCGTTGCTTTGGCGCGGGCCTTTGTGGTCAAACCGGATGTCTTGTTGGCCGATGAACCCACCGGCAGTTTGGACCACGCCACAGGCGAAAAAGTCATGGCCTTGATGCTTGAGCTGAATCTTGAGTTGGGCACCACCCTGGTGCTGGTCACCCACGACAGGGCACTGAGCGAGCGTTGTGATCAGCGTTTATTGATAGAAGCGGGGCGCGCAGTTTTACAAGACTAGAGGCTATGCGGTGCGCTTTTTCATGGCACGCTCTACCTCGCGTTTGCCTTCCCGGTCTTTGATGGTGTCGCGCTTGTCATGCTCGGCTTTGCCCTTGGCCAAGGCAATCTCACATTTAACTCGGCCATTTTTCCAGTGCAGATTAAGTGGCACCAAGGTGTAGCCTTTTTGCTCCACCTTGCCAATCAAACGACGAATTTCTTCTTTGTGCAGCAGCAGTTTGCGTGAGCGCACAGAATCTGGGTTGACATGGGTGGAGGCAGTTTTCAAAGGGTTGATTTGGCAACCGATCACAAACATTTCGCCACTGCGAATAACCACGTAGCCATCGGTGAGCTGTACTTTTCCCTCACGCGCAGCCTTGACCTCCCACCCCTCTAAGACCATCCCAGCTTCAAGACGTTCTTCGATAAAGTAGTTGTAAACCGCTTTTTTGTTGTCGGCAATGCGGGTCGTTGTCTCGGTTTTGCTGGCCATAAAGGGGTAAAAAGAAAAGGGCGAGTTCTTTACAATCGCCCAGAACCGCCAACGTGGCAGAGCCCCCATTCTATGAAAACCATCGAGAAGTCTGTCCTTATCTGGTTCAGTGCCCAGGAGATGTTCAATTTGGTCGTCGATGTACGAAGCTATCCCGACTTTTTGCCATGGTGTGAATCGACCGACGTTTTAGAAGAAACGCCCGACAGCATGGTCGCGCGCATTGGCATGGCCTTGGGTGGTTTGCACAAAAGCTTCACCACACGCAATCTCCATATGCTGGGTCAACAAGTGCAACTCCAATTGGTCGATGGTCCGTTCAAGCACTTGCAAGGCGAGTGGAACTTTATTCCCGTGGGTGAGGAGCGGGCTTGCCGTGTGGAGTTAAAACTCTCCTACAGCTTTGACTCTATGTTTGGCGCACTCGTGGGGCCTATTTTCGATCGCATTGCGGCCAATTTGGTCGATGCCTTTGTGAAACGCGCCGAAGTGATTTACCGGCCATGAACATTGAAGTCGTCGTTTCTCTAGGGCCCCGACAAGTCATGACTGCACAACTGGTCTGTGAAGGCGAGACCTCGGCTTTTGTTGCGCGAGAACTTGCCTTCAAGCAGTTAGATTTGCCCGAAGACAGTTGTCCCGAATGGAGAGTTGCTGTTTGGGGCAAATCCGTCGATAGGAACACACTGCTCAAAAACGGTGACAGGCTAGAGGTGCTGCGCCCTTTGTTGGTCGATCCCAAGGAGGCGCGCAGATTGCGATTCAACCAGCAAGGCAGCCGTGCAGCCGGTTTGTTTGCCACGCGACGCCAAGGCGCAAAAGCAGGGTACTAAGACCGCTTTAAACCTGAGTTTGCCATGCCGGTATGATCGTGTTTTTGGAGATATACCATGCGCCTGCTTGGCAAAGCGCTGACCTTCGACGATGTGTTGTTGGTCCCAGCCTATTCACAAGTCCTGCCCAAGGACACCCAACTCTCTACCCTGTTTTCACGCAATATCGCCTTGAATTTGCCTCTGGTGTCTGCCGCCATGGACACGGTGACCGAGGCGCGCTTGGCCATCGCCATTGCCCAAGAAGGTGGCATGGGCATTGTTCACAAAAATTTAACCCCAGAGCAACAAGCTGCTGAAGTCGCCAAAGTCAAGCGATATGAGAGTGGCGTGCTGCTCGATCCCGTGGTTATCACCCCAGAACACACGGTTAGCCAAGTCATGGCCATGTCGGAGCAAATGGGTATTTCCGGTTTTCCTGTGTGCGATGGCGGCAAAGTGGTGGGCATCGTCTCAGGACGGGACTTGCGGTTTGAAACCCGCTATGACGTGCAAGTGAAAGAAATCATGACGCCACGTGAACGCCTCATTACCGTTCCTGAAGGCACCACGCCCGAGCAAGCCAAAGCGTTGCTAAACAAGCACAAACTCGAGCGCTTGCTTGTGGTCAATGACGCGTTTGAGCTCAAGGGTCTCATCACCGTCAAAGACATCACCAAGCAAACCAGCTTTCCTACTGCCGCTCGAGACCCATCGGGGCGCTTGCGTGTAGGCGCAGCAGTGGGCGTGGGTCCTGGCACCGAAGAGCGCGTAGCGGCATTGGTCAAAGCCGGTGTCGACGCCATCGTGGTGGACACCGCTCACGGCCATAGCCACGGGGTGATCGAGCGGGTTCGCTGGGTGAAAAAAAACTACCCCCATATTGATGTGGTGGGCGGAAATATCGCTACCGGCGCTGCAGCCTTGGCCTTGGTGGAGGCGGGTGCGGATGGTGTGAAGGTAGGCATTGGCCCCGGCTCAATTTGCACCACCCGCATCGTGGCGGGTGTGGGCGTACCCCAAATTACCGCGATTGACAACGTGGCCATGGCCTTGCAAGGCAGCGGTGTGCCTTTGATTGCCGATGGCGGCATTCGCTACAGCGGCGACATTGCCAAAGCTATTGCTGCAGGCGCATCCTGCGTGATGATGGGTGGCATGTTTGCGGGTACGGAAGAGGCACCTGGCGAGATTATTCTTTACCAAGGACGCAGCTACAAAAGCTACCGAGGTATGGGAAGCATTGGCGCCATGCAACAAGGCAGCGCAGACCGCTACTTTCAAGAGGCCACCACCGGCAACCCCAATGCCGATAAATTGGTACCCGAGGGCATTGAAGGTCGTGTTCCTTACAAAGGCTCTATGGTCAGCATCGTTTACCAAATGGCGGGAGGCGTGCGGGCGGCCATGGGCTACTGCGGTTGTGCCAGCATTGAAGACATGCGTAACCGTGCAGAGTTTGTGGAGATATCCACGGCAGGCATGCGTGAGAGCCATGTGCACGATGTGCAAATCACAAAAGAAGCGCCTAACTACCGCGCTGAATAACTTTGTGACTTAAAAGGACTTCTTGATGCTTCTTGAACAACTACAGCAGATGAATATTCGCCTTCATAGCATCACTGAACAATTTGGTGCCAGTCGTTTGCGTGTTTTCGGTTCAGTTGCAAGGGGTGAAGAGACAGCAGACAGCGATGTGGATTTTCTAGTGGAGCTGCCAAGAGGGTATGACCTTTTTTCCCAGCGTATGCCATTGACGCAAAAATTGTCCGAATTATTGAATCGCAGGGTGGAGTTGATTCCAGATCATGAATTAAATCCACATATGCGGAAGAAAATTTTGGCTGAGGCTGTATTGTTGTGAGCAAGTCTTGGCAAATTTATGCGCTACACATTTTGGATGTGGCGGCCAAAATTGAACGTATTCAAGCGCGTGGCGACATCACAAAAGACGAGGTTCTTTATGATGCGATTCTGAGAAATTTGCAAACACTCTCATAGGCTACACAAATGTTGCCAGACGCACTCAAGAACAGCTTTCCCAAAGTACCCTGGCATGAGGTGAGTAGTTTTCGAAATATCTTGGTTCATAACTATTTGGGTGACATAGATTCAATGACCGTTTTATCGGTCTTGAAAAATCATTTGCCTCATCTTATAGACAGTGTGAAAGCTATGCTCATATCCGACGGCTCAAGTTCAAATTGACTTTTTATTCATGGCTCATTCCAAAATACTGATTCTTGATTTCGGCTCGCAAGTCACCCAGCTGATAGCTCGCCGTGTGCGTGAAGCCCATGTTTATTGCGAAGTGCATCCCTGCGATATCAGCGACGAATGGGTACGCGCTTATGCAAGGGACGGCAATTTGAAGGGCATCATTTTGTCGGGCAGCCACGCCAGTGTTTACGCGGTAGACGACCGCGCACCGGATGCGGTGTTTGAGTTGGGTGTGCCGGTTTTGGGTATTTGTTATGGCATGCAAACCATGGCTCAGCAGTTGGGCGGCAAGGTTGAGGCAGGCCACACCCGCGAGTTCGGTTACGCCGAAGTCCGGCCCCACGGCCAGACTGCTTTGCTCAAGGACATTGCCGACTTCACCACGTCTGAGGGCCGCTGCATGTTGAAAGTGTGGATGAGCCATGGCGACAAAGTCACCGAACTGCCCACAGGCTTCAAACTCATGGCCAGCACCGACAGTTGCCCTATTGCCGGTTTTGCTGATGAAACGCGCCATTTTTACGGTGTGCAATTTCACCCGGAAGTTACACATACGGTGCAGGGCAGGGCCTTGCTC
>JABMMR010000212.1 GCA_013205525.1 Burkholderiales bacterium
CGTAAAAAACGCAGCTTGGACAATATCTTGAAGCCACGCAACATGGAGGGGCCAAATTTTTGTTTGACCAATTCGCCTTGGGCATTTTTGCGGGAAATCAGGGGTGGCGCCAAATGGTAGTTGAGCGTGAAGTCGCCCTCGAACTGGTCCGCAATGCGCTTTAAAAACGTCTCGTCGGTGTGCAGGCGCGCCACTTCATACTCGTCTTTGTAGGCCATGAGCTTAAAGAGGTTGCGCGCCACCGCTTCAGCCATAGCCGGCGAGGTCTGCTGCAAAACCTTGTCTATAAAGCTGCTGTACTTATCGGCATAGGCCGCATTTTGGTATTGCACCAAAATTTGTGCGCGCTTTTGCACCAAGACATCTAACGATTCACGGGTTTTGAACTGCACCACTTGGGCCGGCGCCAACAAGGCTCGCACCTTGGTGATGTCGTAAGCACACCAACGCCCCCAAGCGAAGGCTTTTTTATTTGACTCGACTTGCACGCCGTTAAGTTCAATAGCCCGCGTCAGGGCTTCTAGCCCCAGAGGAATCCAGCCCTTTTGCCATGCGTAGCCCAGCACCATGGGGTTGATGTAGATGCTGTCGCCAAGCAACTGGGTGGCAAATTGGTTGGCGTCAAACGCGCCCAAGTTGCGCTTTTCTCCATCCAGCGCCTGCAAGATATTGTCGACGCAGCCTTCGCTGGGGTTGGCCCAAGCACCGTTTTTCACAAACGCAGCGGTTGGTGAGCCGTGATCATTGATAGCCACACGGGTGCGCCCTGGGCGCAAGCGCAACATGGTTTCTTTGCCGGCAGTGACGATGGGGTCGCAACCCAAGATCAAATCGGCGGCGGCGGTCGACACGCGGGTGGTTCGAATCTGCGACTGCTGTTCTGCAATCAACACATGGCTCCAAGTAGCGCCGCCTTTTTGCGCCAAGCCTGCAGAGTCTTGGGTGACGATGCCGCGCCCCTCAAGATGCCCAGCCATGCCGAGCAACTGGCCGATGGTGATGACGCCCGTGCCGCCCACACCCGCCACCACAATGCCATAACCGCCAGGGTAGACACCGCGTGAGAGTGAAGGCACTTCGGGGGCGGGGAGTTCGCCCAAAGCGAAGGGGTCAAGTGCGGGGCGGTCTTTGGTCTTCTTGCGTAACTGCCCGCCTTCGACGGTGACAAAGCTGGGGCAAAAGCCTTTGACGCAACTTTGGTCTTTGTTGCAAGTGCTTTGGTTGATGGTGCGTTTGCGACCGAAGTCGGTTTCTAGGGGCTCGACGCTCAAGCAATTGCTTTGTGTGCTGCAGTCACCACAGCCCTCGCACACCGCTTCATTGATGACCACCCGCACAGCGGGGTCGACCATGGTGCCGCGCTTGCGGCGGCGGCGTTTTTCGGTGGCGCAGGTTTGGTCGTAAATAATGACTGTGCAGCCTTTGATTTCACGCATCACGCGCTGCACGGTGTCGAGTTCATCGCGGTGTTCGACGGCCACGCCTTCAGGCAAACCCAGCACCGCACCCACTGCGCCGTTGTGTCCCACGCCTTCGTATTTTTCGGGCTCGTCGGTGACGATAACGATGCGCTTGGCGCCTTCGGCGCGCATGCTTTGCGCGATTTGAATCACGCTGTGGCCTTCAGATCGCTCGCCAATGGGCTGGCCGCCGGTCATGGCGACCGCGTCGTTGTACAAAATTTTGTAAGTGATGTTCACACCGGCAGCCACGCTTTGGCGTATGGCCAAAATGCCGCTGTGGAAATAAGTGCCGTCACCAATGTTGGCGAACATATGGGTGTCGTTCGAGAAAGGTTGTTGGCCGACCCACGGCACGCCCTCGCCCCCCATTTGGGTAAAGCCCACCGTGCTGCGGTCCATCCACAGCGACATGAAATGGCAACCAATACCGGCCATGGCACGCGAACCCTCGGGCACCTTGGTGCTGGTGTTGTGCGGGCAGCCCGAGCAAAACCACGGCTGGCGATCGGCTTTGACCTCAAGCACGTGCATGGCTTTGTGTTTGGCCTCCAAGACGGCCAGTTGGGCATCCATGCGCGAGCGGGTGTCGGCATCGACACCCATTTTTTTCAAGCGAACTGCGATAGCTTGGGCGATCAGTGCGGGTGACAAATCGGCGTTGGCACGCAACAAAATATTGCTGCTGGGATTCGACTGCGACCACTCTCCGCCAATATCACCCTCGCCCTGATTAAATTTACCGAGCACGCGGGGACGCTGTGCATCTGGCCAGTTGTACAACTCTTCTTTCAATTGGTATTCGATGAGTTGGCGCTTTTCTTCAACTACCAAAATTTCTTGCAAGCCTCGCGCAAACTCGCGGGTGCTTTCAGACTCCAAGGGCCACACCACACCGACTTTGTGCACCCGAATGCCAATGCGTTGGCAAGTGATGTCGTCTAGCCCCAAGTCGAGCAAGGCTTGACGGGTGTCGTTATAGGCTTTGCCGCTGGCGATTAATCCAAAACGGTCATTCGCGCTTTTGATAACCGTTTGATTGAGCTTGTTGGCTCGGATATAGGCCAGCGCCGCATACCATTTGTAGTTGAACAACCGAGCCTCTTGGCCGAGCGCGTCATCGGGCCAGCGAATATGCAAGCCGCCCTCAGGCATCTCAAACTCAGGCAGCACAATGCGCACGCCGTTGGGATCGATCATCACCGAGGCGCTTGACTCCACCACCTCTTGGATGGTTTTCATGCCCGCCCACACGCCTGCGAAACGGCTCATGGCGATGCCGTGTATGCCGTAGTCGAGCACGTCTTGCACAGACGCAGGAAAAAAAACGGGCAAGCCACAGGCTTTGAAAATATGGTCGCTTTGGTGCGCAGCCGTGCTGCTTTTGGCCACATGGTCGTCACCAGCCAGCGCCAGCACGCCGCCCCAAGGCGTGGTGCCGGCCATATTGGCGTGCTTGAACACATCGGAAGTGCGGTCTACACCCGGGCCTTTGCCATACCAAATGCCAAAGACGCCGTCGAATTTATTGCTGCCAGGCGGCGCAAAGCCCAGTTGCTGTGTGCCCCATAAGGCCGTGGCGGCGAGCTCTTCATTCACGCCGGGCTGAAAAACAATCTGCTGAGATTGCAAAAAAGACTTGGCGCTCCACAAGGCTTGATCGTAAGTGCCCAAGGGCGAGCCGCGGTAGCCGCTGATAAAGCCTGCGGTGTTCTTGCCCTGCAAAGCGTCGCGCTGGCGTTGCAGCATGGGCAACTTCACCAAGGCCTGCACGCCGCTCATGAAGGCGCGGCCATGGTCTAGGCGGTATTTGTCGTCGAGCTGAACCGTTTCTAAGGCGATGCGAATGTGTTCGGGCAGGGGCGCGTTCATAACAAGGTCTCCGGATACAGCGTTGGATATTCAGTCAGTTTAGGTGCAAAACAGCCTTTTCGCTGCGGGAATATCCCTCAGCTCACACCGTAACGATTTCTGTAGGCCTGCACGCGTGCAAGGTGCTGGATAAGCGTGGGGTCTGCACTTTGCTGCAAAAAGCTCAGTAAATCGGCCAATTGCGTCACCGCGCAAACCTGCAAACCCAGTGTTTCTTTGACATATTGCACGGCGCTGTGGGGCATATCGTGGGTTGCGCCTTGGTCGTCGAGTTCGGTAGCCATTTCTTCGCGGTCCAAGGCAATCACCACGGCGTGCGCGTGGGCACCTGCGGCTTCGATCAGGCGGACAGACTCACGTACAGCGGTCCCTGCGCTGATGACGTCGTCGACGATGAGTACCCGGCCCCTTAACGGCGCGCCAACCAAAGTGCCGCCCTCGCCATGGTCTTTGGCTTCCTTGCGGTTGTAGGCAAACGGCACATTACGCCCCATCCTTGCCAACTCTGTAGCCACCACGGCGGCCAAGGGAATGCCTTTGTAAGCGGGGCCAAAAACCATATCAAATTCGAGCTTGCTGGCGACAAGGTGTTGCGCATAAAAGCTGGCCAAGCGCCCCAACTTGGCGCCATCGTCAAATAAACCCGCGTTGAAAAAATACGGAGAAAGTCGCCCAGCTTTGGTTTTGAATTCTCCAAAACGCAAAACCCCACTTTCCAGCGAGAATCGAATAAATGCCTGCGCCAAATCGGTTGGCGATGCACCTTGCTCAGCCATAGGGGATTCCTTGTTCACACTCACCAGCCTTAACCTCAACGGGATTCGCTCGGCCAGCAGCAAAGGGCTGCAAAGCTGGCTTGAAAAAATCAAACCTGATTGTATGTGTGTGCAAGAAATCAAGGCCCAAGAAAGCGATCTCGTGGGCGGCTTTGAGCAACTCGCAGGCTTGAATGGTTATTTCCAATGTGCTGAGAAAAAGGGCTATTCGGGTGTCGGCATTTACACCCGCCATGAACCCAGCCATGTCATCCAAGGGTTTGACGGCGGCGAGTTTGATGCAGAAGGCCGCTATTTAGAACTACGCTTTGACACACCCCAACGCAAACTGTCCTTGCTGAGCGTGTACTTTCCCAGCGGCGCGTCGGGCCCCGAGCGACAAGACGCAAAATTTCGCTTCCTTAATGTGATTTACCCCCACTTATTGGCTTTGCAGCAAGGGCGTGATTTCATTTTGTGTGGGGATGTGAATATCGCCCACAAGGAAGCCGACTTGAAAAACTGGCGCGGCAACAAGAAAAACAGCGGCTTTCTTCCTGAAGAACGCGAGTGGATCACCCAACTCACCACCGAGGGTGGTTTGGTGGATGTTTACCGCCATTTACACCCCGACACCACTGACGCTTGCTACACCTGGTGGAGCAACCGCGGCCAAGCCTATGCCAACAATGTGGGTTGGCGTTTGGACTACCACTTGGCCACACCCGCCTTGGCCGCTCAGGCCTTGTCTGCGTCTATTTATAGAGAAGAAAAATTTTCCGACCACGCGCCCATTACCTTGCAATATGACTGGGTGATCTGAATGGCTCTTGTCATACCCGAGAGCGAAATAGAGTTCACGGCCATCCGTGCGCAAGGCTCGGGTGGGCAAAACGTGAACAAGGTGTCGAGCGCGGTGCATTTGCGCTTTGACATATGTGCCTCGAGTTTGCCGCAAGCGGTGAAAGACAAGTTGCTGGCCACCTCCGACCAACGCATCAACAACGAAGGCGTGATTGTGATCAAAGCCCAAACCAGCCGCAGTCAAGATAAAAACCGCGCCGAGGCAGTGGCGCGTTTGCAGGAGATGGTGGATGTGGCTGCCAAACCGGTTATTCCACGCCGCGCCACTAAGCCTACGCGCTCTTCACAGCGTGAACGGGTTGACAGCAAAGTGATGGGCGGTCAAACCAAGGCGGCACGGGGGAAAGTGAATTTGTAAGCCCCCAGCTTGGGGCCTAGGGCTTGGTGCAGCTTAAGTGGAACGCTGCAAGCTCATCTCTGGCGCTGAGTTTTCCAGTTGGTAACTGCCCGCCATGACTTGGCGGAACATGGCTTCGGTGCGCTCGACCACGCCAGGCCAATCCAAAATTTTAGCGGTTTGCAAGGCTTCTTGTGCCAATAGTGCTTGCAAACTTGGCTCTTTTACCAAGGTACAAACGGCCTGAATAAAGTTGTCTGGCAACTCGGTGTCTACACACATGCCGTTTTCGCCATGCTTGATCCATTGGCCGGCGGCTGCATGTTTAAAAGCCACCACCGCCAAGCCACTGGCCATGGCTTCCAAAGTAACGTTGCCAAAGGTTTCCGTCAAGCTGGCAAACACAAACACATCAGCGCTGGCGTAATGGGCGGCCAAATCTGTCCCGCTGCGATAGCCAGCAAAAATGATGTCTGTATGCTGTTGTTGCAAACTCTCGCGCAAGGGCCCGTCGCCGACCAACACCAAGCGCACCCGCGGGTTGTGTTGCTTGGCTTTGAGGTAAGCCTGAACCACCAAGCCCAGATTTTTCTCGGCAGCCAAGCGACCAACATACAACAACACGGGGTCCATCTCGTCAACGCCCCAAGATTGTCTTAAGGCGCTTTGTCTGTGAGTGGGTGAGAACTGCGAGGTGTCAACGCCGCGAGGTACCACCTCTACACGCAAAAAGCCCTTGGCCATCAACTCTTGCTGCAACATGGCTGTAGGCACCATGGTGATGTCTGCGCGGTTATGGAATTTCTTTAAGTAAGTGCGTATGGCGCCGCTGAGCCAACCGATGCCGTAATGTTGGCTGTAAGCGTGGAAATTGGTTCGGAAGTCGGTGCTGACGGGTAATTTCAATTTGCGTGCGACTTGCAACGCCGACCAGCCCAAGGGACCCTCGGTGGCGATATGAACAATGTCGGGGCGATGCTTGGCCCATAAGCGATTGAGTTCGCGCTTGGCGGGCAAACCCATGCGCAATTCGTTGTAGAAAGGAATGGGCAGGCCTTTGACCAGCAGCTCTTGGAAATTTTCTGAATGCACGGCCGTATGTTGGGCTTGTTGCTTGGGCCGCACCAACCAAAGATCGTGGCCTCGCGCTTGCAAGCCTTCTACAATTTTGCTCAAGGTATGTGCCACGCCGTTGATATCGGGTGGATAGGTTTCAGTGACCACAGCGATATTGAATCTTTGCTGCACTGGCCCCAAGCGACTCACCTGTATATGCGCATCATTCTTCATGTTGTGAATATGACTGTGAATTGCAACAGTTTGATGAAATTATTGTTACATTTGCGTGACAAACCTATTCTGTGAGAGTTTTTTTTTGCACTGTCATCAAAATTTCATGCAATCGCGCCACAGTGCGTTATTGTCTCAAAACCCGTGGTGATAACCACTTTTATTTTTCAGGAGTTTTTATGCGCGAATGGCAGCAAACCCTTCAAACCCAGCGTTGGGATGATCACCGCTATTACCACCATTGCCGCGTGAACCAGTCGCTCCATCTCATCAGCGCCATTTCCTTTTTAGTGGCTTATGTTTATTTATTTATTGACCCTGTGGTCTCCGCCTTGATTGCTTGGCTTGTCTCCATGACCACCCGCCAAATTGGTCACTTTTTCTTTGAACCCAAGGGCTACGACGAGGTTAACCAAGCCAGCCATGAGCACAAGGAAGACATCAAAGTGGGCTACAACCTGCAGCGCAAAATTGTACTGTTGAGCATTTGTGCAGCCATTCCCGTGTTGGCCTTTTGGATGCCCAACTACCTGCAATGGGCGGTTCCCCAAGCATATGAAGACACCCCTGTGCGCATGACCGCCATCACATGGCTGTTTTTAGGTGTTGCCGGTTTGGTTTTCCGCGTTGCACAACTTTGGTGGCAAGACAGCTTAATGGCTGGTTTGGCTTGGGGTTTCAAAATCATCACCGACCCCTTCCATGACATCAAGCTTTATCACAAGGCCCCGCTTTATTTGCTGCGCGGCGAAAGAATTGATCCCATGGAACATGTCAACGCGAAAGGCTTAGCCAGCTAAGCCCTTCCTTTATTTAGCTCGAGGCCCAGCGGGCCTTGAGCATTTCTTTAAATACTTGTCGGCGTATGGGGCTTTGTTGGTCAAGTGGGGGGGTCCACCACCAACCATCTTGTTGCATGTTTTTAGCCGCCTGCACAAATCGATTGCAGAGTTCTTCAAACATGGTGTCATCGAAGTTAAGGCTCATGATCATGCGTCCCGACCCCACCCAACTCAAAGCAATGCCTTGCTCACGTAAATAGTATTGAAGCATCCAGTGATACCTGCCAGGCACGTCGTACAACACCGTCCACACAGTTTCCATGCCTGCAACTTGAACAGGAATTTGGGCTTCTCGCAAGCGGCTATTGAGCATGGCTTGTCTGTCAGCCCATTGTTGGCTGGCGTTGGCCAGCAAGTTCTTTACTTCGGTCGTGTCGAGTCGGTGCAAAAACACATTCATGGTGGCCATGACGGTAGGGTGGGCATTGAAGGTGCCGCGTGCAAAACAAATATTGCCTGGACGGTCGTCACGGAAACGCTTCATCCAAGCCGCATTGCCGCACAGCACGCCAATGGGCAAACCACCGCCCAAGGTCTTACCATAGGTAACCATATCGGCGTCAATGCCAAAGTAAGTTTGCGCGCCGCCTTTACCCAAACGGAAACCCAAAAACACTTCATCAAATATGAGTGCAATACCTTTGTCTGTGCACACTTGACGCAAAGTTTGCAACCAAGTGGTGTAG
>JABMMR010000213.1 GCA_013205525.1 Burkholderiales bacterium
CTTGCGAACCCATCTGTACAAAAACCCATCATCCAATCTCAGGCGCTGAATCGACGTCACATTACTGTCACTTTCACAGATCAATATCCAAGGACTGATTTTTTGTTGGTCACTTTTTTGGAGTTTTTATGAACGTTCGATCTTTAAAACGCCGTTTGGTGGTGCTGTTCGCAGTTACAGCTTGTGTCCTGCCCCAAATTGCCACTGCTCAGTCGGCAAACATTTCTGGATCTCTAGTCTTGTACACCTCACAACCAGACAAGGACGTCAAGGGCACGGTCGCTGAATTCAATAAAAAATACCCCAACGTCAAAGTTGAGGTGTTTCGTTCCGGTACGACCGAGGTACTGAACAAAATGCGCACCGAGTTCACCGCTGGCGCACCTCAACCCGACCTGGTGCTGCTGGCCGATTCGGTCACGATGGAAGTTCTCAAACGCGACCAACGTTTAATGCCCATGAAAAATGCCGATGTCTCGGGCATTCCTGCGCAGTTTTACGACAAAGACCGTTTTTATATTGGCACCAAGGTCATCACGTCGGGCATTGTTGTCAACACCAAAGCCAAATTCAAACCCAGCTCGTGGAAAGACCTTTTGAACCCTGATCTCAAAAACCAGATCTCCATGCCCAGCCCTTTGTACTCGGGTGCTGCGGCAATTTCCGTTGGTGCTTGGACAGATGCCAAAGCTCAACTGGGTGGTTGGGGCTACATCGATGGTCTGAAAACCAATGGCGCAATTGCCGTCAGAGGCAATGGTGCAGTTTTGCAGCAAGTGGCCAACGGAGAAAAGTCTGTCGGCGTCTTGGTCGATTTCATGGCGCTCAACGCAAAGGCCAAGGGTTCGCCCGTAGAGTTCATCATCCCCAAAGAAGGCTTGACCTTCGTGACTGAACCCGTCGCTATTCTGAAGACGGCCAAAAACGTTTCTGCAGCCGAGGCGTTTGTCAATTACCTGCTGTCAGCAGAAGGTCAAACTTTCTCGACAACCTTGGGTTACGTGCCCATCCTAAAAGGGGTCAAGTCTCCAGATGGCTACCCCTCTGCGGATCAAATGAAATTCATGTCGATCGACACTGGTAAGATCTTGGATGATGTGGAAACCAACAAAAAGAGATTTGGCGATCTTTTCGGTGGTTGACACTTTCCCTCCTCATCGATAAAAACGCAACCACGGTGTCCTGAGACCTTTCCAAAGGCTCTGAGGACCTCGTGGTTTTCAGTTTTTCGCTGTCATCACCAAAGATCGTCTTTTGCGTCATCGCTGCTCAAGCCGAAGCGAGTGTGTCGCACTTGCTGTCTGCGTGTTCTTTGTCTTGGTGTTTGCACTGGCACCTGTCGTCCGTTTATTGATCGAACTTGTCGGTGGTCTGCTGGGCAATCAGCGAGATGGCATGCTGGCGGTTTTATGGGCGCCATCGACGCTCAAAGCAACTTGGCATTCGATAGAAGTCGGTTTGGTGGGGACGCTGATCGCTTCAGTCTATGGCCTTGTGGTTGCGACCTTGGTCACCCTCACCGATATTCGACGGCGACATTGGATCGTCTACGCCTTTGTTGTGCAGGCCATGTTGCCGCCACAGGTAGTGGCACTGGCTTGGCTCCAAATATGGGCACCGCTTCGAGATGTTTTGCAGGCCTTGGGCTGGGAAGAGGCGTCAGCGTTTTCCAACCCTTTGCAGGGCCGAGTTGGCATCATGGTTTTGCTTGGCATTCACTATGCACCATTGGTTTTTCTGACGGTACGTGCCGGCTTGCTCAATGTGCCTGCTGAGGTTATCGAAGCGGCGAGGGTCAATGGTGCGACGCCTTGGGTTGTATTGACTCGAATCGTCTGGCCCTTGGTGACACCATCCCTTGCAGCGGGCGCTGCTTTAGCCTTCGTTTCATGCATCGGGAATTTTGGTATTCCAGCCTTTCTGGGCATTCCGGGCAACTACCTTGTTTTGCCCACACTCATTTACCGAGAACTGTCAGGTTTTGGTTTGAGTGCTGTTCCCAACGCCACCGTTTTGTCTTTCTTGGTGAGCGTCCTGGCTGGACTGGGTATCTGGTTGCAACATCGTTTTGCCAACGATGGCCACTTTCGTGTGTCACCCTCGCGTGGGGTTGTCGCACCCTTCAAATTGAAACGAGCGCAAGTCTGGGTTGAAGCCTCTCTGCTGGTGGTGCTGTTGGTGCTGTTGCTGGCACCCTTGGCGGCCTTATTGGGAAAATCTTTGACTCCAGCGCCCGGAGTTCCTTTGACTTTGTCGAGCATGACGCTGGAGCACTATGCGTATGTGCTCATCAATAACGATGCAACCATTCGTGCTTTCGTCAACAGCATTGGCTTGTCTGTTGGCACCGCCCTTGTTTTGGCTGTCATTTCTTTGCTGTTGGCTTTTTTGATCGAGTACCGAAAAAATCCTTGGCTCACACGCTTGGGTTATTTCATTGAGGTGCCTTATGTCTTGCCAGGGGTCGTCCTTTCAATGGCCATGATTTTGCTTTACATACACCCGATTTTTGGTGTGTCCCTTTACAACTCCATCGCCATTATTTTCGTGGCTTACCTTGCTCGATTCTTGGTCATTCAGTTGCGCCCCATCGTCGGTGTTTTGCAGCAGTTACCTGCCGACCTATTTGAAGCTGCCGAGGTGTTTGGAGCGCCGTTCTCGAGCCGCATGCGAAAAATTGTCGTACCGCTGGTCTTGCCTTCGGTAACGGCTGGTGCCATGTTGGTGGTGTTGCTGGCGCTCAATGAGTTGACCATTTCAGCCTTGTTGTGGTCTTCGGGAGCAGAGACACTGGGTGTTGCGGTGTTCAGTCTTGAGCAGGGTGGTGAATCTTCAGCCGCGGCGGCCATAGGAATGATCTGCGTTGCATTGGCCAATTTGGTGATACTGCTGGCCACCCTTGCAGGGCGCCGCTTACCTTCAGGGGTGCTTCCATGGCGAGCTTGAGCTTAGATCGAATTCACAAGACATATGGCAGTGGTGCGTTAGCGCATGCTGCATTGAAAGGCGTGTCACTCGACATCGCGGACGGAGAATTCATCTCCTTGTTAGGGCCATCGGGCTCCGGCAAGACCACTTTGTTGCGAGCTATTGCAGGTCTTGAGACCATTGATGCAGGGAATATCCACATTGGAGCCCAATTGGTATCCAGTGATGCAGCATCGTCTGGCCTGCACATTCCGCCAGAGCAACGACATGTTTCGGTGGTATTTCAAGGTCATGCCTTGTGGCCTCACATGACCGTTCATGAAAATATTGCGTTTCCCCTGCTGTACAACGGCACTTCCTCCTTTGAAATCAAGCACCGTGTGAGCGGCGCACTGGCCGCGGTCGAACTCGATGGACTGGCTCAGCGCTATCCCAGTCAACTCTCTGGCGGCCAACGACAACGCGTTGCCTTGGCCCGTGCCATGGTTGGAGAGCCCAAGGTGATGTTGTTCGATGAACCATTGGCCAGCTTAGACACGGAGCTCAGGCGCGACATGATGCGCCAGATTGTCAAGGCGAGGCGCAGTGATATGCCCATGCTTTACGTCACCCACAATCAAGAAGAAGCACTTGCATTGTCCGACCGTATCGCCGTTATGTCCGATGGTCAAATTGCGCAGTTGGCGAGCCCCGAAATGCTGTGCCGAGAACCATCCAGCCCTGAAATTGCGGCTTTTGTCGGGGGTGGCAATGTCCTGATGGCACAAGTTCTTCACGCCGTGAATGATCACACCGTTTGCCTTTCGATCAGTGGTCATGAGTTCATGGCTCGTTGCCGTGTTTTACCCAAGTCGTCAAAGGCGTTGGTCTGTATTTCACCCACAGCGGTCACACAAACTCAGGACATCAAAGGGCTTGAAGTGAGGGCTGCTTTTGTGTTTTTCCAAGGCTCAAGTCAGTTGGTAGAAACCGACCTGATTCGTTACGACGGCAGCTTGTTTTCTTGCACGCTTCCGTTGACGACAAAGGTGCATGCCGATGATGTGTTGCGTCTTTGTATTCACGACGCTTGGGTCATTCCAGATGTGGGTGCCTAGGTTGTTGACGCCGATGACGATTTGATCAGGACAGCCGATATCAGTTTGTTCAGAAAATACCGCCCCTGGCCGAGAAATTTCACACGCACCAAGCAACATCTTCAACTGATTTTTGCAAACGCCTTCACCAAAAAATTTCAATTCAAAACAGTGTCCGAGCGTTGACTCAGATTTTGAATGCGTGTGTCTTGCGCCGCTGGCGTATCTTTCAGCCCAAAGCCCGAATTGGTGAATTGATTCTTCATGTACCTCATGAAGGCGTCTTGCTCGCTGCCCAAAGTAGCGGTGCTGGTGCTGGCCGCGCCACCTGCTGTGGCCTCGGATACGGAGGGTGACGAGATATTTGTTCATACC
>JABMMR010000214.1 GCA_013205525.1 Burkholderiales bacterium
AAGACACCGCATGCAGTCGCTCGTTTTCTCGTACCTCGTAAAACACTTGGCGGATTTTGTCCGCAGCATGCACGGTTTGCACTTTCACAGTTTGCGGGTTGCGCATGAACTGCGCTGACAGCTTGGCAATGCCTTCGGGGTAAGTGGCTGAGAACAAGAGGGTTTGTCGCTGCGCAGGAATTTGGGCAATGAGTTGTTTCATGTCGTCATAAAAACCCATGTCGAGCATGCGATCGGCTTCATCAAGCACCAAGGTTTTGACTGAATCAAATCGCAAATTGCCACGCGTTAAGTGGTCCAAGATTCGCCCAGGTGTGCCCACCACCACATGCGCACCGTGTTGCAGGCTTTGTTCTTGTCCGCGCAAGGCCACGCCGCCACACAAGGTCACCACTTTGATGTTGGCGGTGGCGCGGGCCAAGCGACGAATTTCAGTGGTGACTTGGTCGGCCAACTCGCGTGTGGGGCACATCACCAGCGCTTGCACCGCGTGAAAGTTGGCGGTGAGTTTTTCAACCAGTGGCAAACCAAATGCAGCAGTTTTGCCGCTGCCGGTACTGGCTTGGGCGATCAGGTCTTTACCGTCTAGCGCCAGCGGCAAACTCGCCGCTTGGATAGGGGTCATCTCGGTGTAGCCGAGTTGATCGAGGTTGGCAAGAGTTTCGGGGGAAAGAGAAAGCGATTTGAAAGAAGTTGTCATGCGTCGATTATCTTCCCGCAAGCAAGACTGGTTATTTCAAATCCCGCACATCATCGAAATGCGCTTCCACATCATTGGGCAGTAATTGAATGGTGGCTCTAAGTCCAGGCACAGCACTCATCAGGGCTTGCTCCACACTGGCGCGCAATGCAGCTGCTCTTCCCAGCGACCACCCAGAGGGCATGTGCATATGCATATCGACAAAGCGGCGTTGGCCTGCGCGGCGGGTGGTGACATGATCAAAACGAATAATGAGTATTTCACCTCGTTGGTGTTCAAAACCGTCTAAGACCTCCTTGATTTGGGCCATTACTTCAGGCTCCACCGCTTCATCCATCAGGCCTTGAGAAGAGCGCCAAATCAGATTAAAGCCTTCTTTCAAAATATTCAAAGCCACGCCCATGGCAACCACTGCATCTAGCCACAACCAACCGGTGAACAAGACCATGGTGAGACCGATCACCACACCGGCCGAGGTCCATACATCGGTGACCAAATGCTTGGCGTCCGCCTCTAAGGCAATCGAGCGATGCACTTTGGCCGCACCAAACATCACCCAAGCCAAAAGGCCATTCAGACCTGAACTGGCTACTGACAGCGTCAAGCCCCAACCCAAATCTTCCACCGGCTGCGGGTCAAATAGGCGATGCGCTGAAGCCCAAATAATGGCCGCTGCTGCGCCCATGATGAGAATGCCTTCAAAGCCCGAGGAAAAATACTCGGCCTTGTGGTGCCCATAGGGATGTTCATCGTCTGCGGGTTGTTCGGCCACGGTCACCATTAACAAAGCAAAAATAGCGCTGGCCAAATTGACAAACGACTCCATGGCGTCGGACAACAGACCCACTGAATCGGTGATGTACCAAGCCAAGGTTTTCATCACAATGGTGATGATGGCAACCACCACCGATACCCACAGCAGCGTTTTAGGTTGAAGTTGGCTGAGAAAATTCATGAAATCCTCCTAGCGGCCGGGGCTTCAAGCGTTTCAAGCAAGGTTTACGCGGGCAAACTTGCGCTTGCCAACCTGCACCACATAAGTTCCGGTCTCTAGCTTTAAACCTTTGTCGCTGACCACGCTGCCATCGATGCGCACACCGCCGCCATCAATCAATCGACTGGCCTCGCTGCTCGAAGGCGCCAAGCCGGCACTTTTCAAAAGTGCCGCCACACCCAAAGGTGCCCCAGACAGGCTCACTTCGGGAATCACATCGGGCACACCGCCCTTGCTGCGGTTGACAAAGTCTTGCTCAGCGGCATCGGCCAAAGCAGCGTTGTGAAATCGGGTGGTGATTTCTTTGGCCAACATCACCTTGGCGTCGCGAGGGTTGCGCCCACCCTCGACCTCAGCCTTCAAAGCGGCAATCGCCTCTAAGCTTTGAAAGCTGAGCAAGGTGAACCAGCGCCACATCAAGGTGTCGCTGATGGACAAAACCTTGGCAAACATGGTGTTGGCCTCTTCGGTGATGCCGATGTAGTTGTTTTTGCTTTTGGACATTTTGTCAACGCCGTCCAAGCCTTCCAGCAAGGGCATGGTCAATATGCATTGCGGCTCTTGGCCATACTCTTGCTGCAAATGGCGTCCCATGAGCAGGTTAAATTTTTGATCGGTGCCACCTAACTCGAGGTCGCTCTTCAAAGCCACGCTGTCATAGCCTTGCATCAGCGGATACAAAAATTCGTGCACGCTGATGGACTGGCCACTGTGAAAGCGCTTGTGAAAATCGTCTCGCTCCATCATGCGCGCAACTGTGTAACGAGAAGCGAGTTGGATCATGCCGCTGGCACCCAAGGGCTCGCTCCACTCGCTGTTGTAGCGAATCTCGGTTTTGGCGGGGTCCAGCACCATGCTGGCCTGCTGGTAATAAGTGTCGGCATTGAGCTTGATTTGCTCGGGCGTTAAGGGCGGGCGGGTGCTGTTTCGCCCCGATGGGTCGCCAATCAAGGAGGTGAAGTCGCCGATCAAAAAGATCACCTGATGTCCCAAATCCTGTAATTGGCGCATTTTGTTGAGCACCACAGTGTGGCCAATATGGATGTCGGGCGCCGTGGGGTCAAGCCCCAGTTTGATGCGCAAAGGTGTGCCACTGGCGTGCGCGCGTTGGAGCTTTTTCAGCCACTCATGCTCAGGGAGCAACTCCTCACAACCGCGTTGGCTGACATGCATGGCATGCGCAACCTCTTCAGGAATTGAGATTTGCGATGTAGGTCCTTGATTCATATAAATTATTGATATTTTTGTCAGAAAAAAGTGCTTGTATACTTGGGCGTTGTTTTTAATGCTTTCGAATCGCTTAGCCTCAGGCCATCACCACAGGACATTGACTTTTGCAACCTGCTGATTCACCCACTTCAAAGACTTTTTCTCCCCAAGCCCAAACCTGGGCTTGGGCGATGAGCTTGCTATTGGTTTTAGGTGCAGGCGGCGCATTCGCTGTTGCAGGATTGTCGCCGCTTTCTTCCTCCCTGCCCATCAAGCAGGTTGTGGAGTCGGTCAGCA
>JABMMR010000215.1 GCA_013205525.1 Burkholderiales bacterium
CAAAGTGTTTCTAGACACACAAGACATTTGTCACCAACAAATCAAATCGGGCTTGGCTTGGCACTATAAAAAATACCAAAATGAACAGCCGCTGGCCGATCGCCACACTTACAGCGTAAGTGAGAGCAACGCAAAAAGCCAGCAATTGGGTTTGTGGTCAGATGCCCAACCCCTAGCGCCTTGGGACTACCGAAAAAGATAAGCGCTTGGTCATAGACCTAAAGCGCGCAGACCATCTCTACATGCGGCATATCCGCTTCCATGAACACTTGCCCTTGACGGCGAAAACCTTGGCGCAGGTAAAACTTCTCAGCGCTGCATTGGGCATGAAGCAAAATTTCTGTGTCCCCACGTTGGCGCGCCGCATCCATCAAAGCCGACAAGATTTGGTCGCCTAAACGCTGGCCGCGCAAAACCCGCTTGACCGCCATGCGCCCAATTTTGGCCACCCCCTTCACCGCTGGCAGCAAACGCCCCGTGGCCACGGGTACCCCCAAACGGTTGCACAACACCGCATGCAGGCATTCGGCGTCATGCGCGTCCCACTCCAAGGCTTGGTCAACCCCTTGCTCATCCACAAACACCTCGGTACGCAAGGGTGCGGCCAAGGTTTTTAGCTCTTCCCAACTACCCAGCTGCAAAACGGTGACAGCCTCGCCTTGCTCAAAGCCCAACAAAATATCTCGCAACTCTTGTGGAACGTGCTGAGAGGTTTTCGTGTGGAGGTCCGCATAAACGTAGACCAACTCGCCCTTGACCAACACCTGCTCGCCACGAAACACCACGCCTTCAAACACCATGGAGGAGTTGCCAATGCGCGTACAACGCATACCGATGTGCAGCAAGTCGTCGTAGAGCGCTGAGGCTTTGTATTCCAAGCTGGACTTGACCACAAACAAGTCCCCACCCATGCCGTGCAAACTTTGCTCGTAGGGCAGGGCCAAGGCGCGCCAATAGTCAGACACAGCGGTATCCAAATACATCAGGTAGTGGCCGTTGAAGACGATTTTTTGCATATCAACTTCTACCCAGCGGACCCTAAGGGCGTGGAAAAAACGAAAATCTTGGCGGTTCATGGCGGTGGTTTTGTCCGTTAAAGTGGCGGCATCCTACAACGAGCAGCACAGGCGATCACCATGGCCAGTATTTTTTACATCACCCAAGTCCATATTGAATACGGCGCTTTGCAACGATTGGCTGAAGAATGCCAACGCATAGGCATTCATCGCCCCCTCATCGTCACCGATGCCGGCATCAAAGCCGCGGGTTTGCTGCAGCAGGCCTTGGAGGCGGTGAAAGGCATGAATATCACGGTGTTTGATGCCACGCCATCCAACCCTACAGAAAGCGCGGTGCGTGCCGCCACCGCCTTGTGCCAACAGCAGCAATGCGATGGCCTGATTGCGTTTGGCGGCGGCTCCTCCATAGACTGTGCCAAGGGCGTGGCGATTGCCGCTACCCACGCGGGGCCGCTCACCACTTACGCCACTATTGAGGGCGGTTCACCCCGCATCACCGACAAAGTGCTGCCATTGATTGCCGTGCCCACCACCGCGGGCACGGGCAGCGAAGTGGCCCGAGGCGCCATCATCATTGTGGATGACGGCAGAAAATTGGGCTTTCATTCCTGGCATTTGGTGCCCAAAGTGGCCTTGCTAGACCCTGCGCTCACCCTTGGTTTGCCGCCGCTTATGACTGCCGCCACCGGCATGGACGCCATCGCGCATTGCATGGAAACCTTCATGTCATCGGCCTTCAACCCGCCTGCAGACGGCATCGCTTTGGACGGCTTGGCACGTGGTTGGGCAAATATCGAACGCGCCACGCGTGAAGGCAGCGACCGCGATGCGCGCCTGAACATGATGAGTGCCTCCATGCAAGGCGCGATGGCGTTTCAAAAAGGTTTGGGTTGCGTGCATTCGCTCAGCCACAGCTTGGGCGGCATCAACCCCAAGCTGCATCACGGCACTTTGAACGCCATGTTTTTGCCCGCTGTTATTGCTTTCAATGCCCAAGCACCGGCCATGCAAGCCGAGCACCGCTTGTCCCGCATGGCCCAAGCCATGGGTTTGCCAGAAACCTCCAAGCCCGCGCAAACCATAGGCGACGCCATCCAAGCCCTGAATGCCCGCTTGGGGTTGCCCAGCGGCTTGGCCTCCATGGGCGTGAGCGCTTTGCAATTTGACGACATCATCAAAGGCGCTATCGCCGACCACTCGCACAAAACCAATCCTCGTGAAGCCTCGGCAGACGATTACCGCGTGATGCTGCAAGCGTCGATGTGATCTCCCAGAGTGGGGCTGTTCAAGAACCATGTGCTCATCTTGCCTTTGCCTTTGACGTCAATGATGCCTCGGTGTTCGAGCGAAAACGAATGGTTCAAGGCTTGGCGCGTAGCCTCACTTATTTGAATCCGACCCGCCGTGCCATGTGACTCCATGCGACTGGCGGTGTTCACCACATCGCCCCAAAGGTCATAGAGAAATTTGCTCTTGCCAATGATGCCGGCTACCGCCGCGCCTGAGCTGATACCGATTCGGATGTTCAGCGGGTGCTGACTGCTGGCATTGAAGTCTTGAATGGCGCTAAGCATGTCCAGTGCCATGTGTGCTGCGCGATCGGCGTGGTCAGGCACCACCACGGGCAAACCCGCCGCTGCCATATAACAGTCGCCAATGGTTTTGATCTTCTCCAAGCCGTGGTGGTCCGCAATATTGTCAAAACGCGTGAAGAGATCATTCAATACGCCGACCATGACCTCGGGGCTAACGTCTTGTGCAAATGTTGTGAAACCCACGATGTCGGCAAACAACACCGTTACATTGGCGTAGCTGTCCACAATCGCTTGGTTGAGGTGATCGGAGGTGAGTTTGGATCGCCCTTTGAGTCGCTCTGCAATGGCTTGGGGCATCATGTTGTGCAGCAGCATGTCTGATAAATTTTGCTCCACCAGAACTTGTTGGTAAAGTTTTTGAGTCTCTAAATTTAATAAGCGCACTTGCAAAAGGTTTTTCACCCGCGCTAAAACCTCGGCAATGTCGAAAGGTTTGCTCAAAAAATCCAAAGCCCCGACTTTCAATGCCCGCAGTTTTTCATTGGGCTGTGCGGTGATGACCAGAACCGGAAGGACGCCATCACTCTCTATGCTTTTCAGACTCTCCATCACTTGAAAACCGTCCATCTCGGGCATATTCAAATCCAAAAGAATCAGGTCGTATCTGTTTTGTTGATGCAGATGCATCACCTCGGTGGGATCTTGTGTGGAGGAGATTTCAGAATAGCCTGCGCTGCGCAGCAAGCGCTCAAGCAACAGCACATTGGCGAATTGATCGTCCACGATGAGCAGCTTGGCCTTCAGGATGACAGAGGCGTGGATCACGGCTTGTTCTGTTGCAGCGCCAAGTCCAAGGTGGCCATGAACTCTTCCACCACAATCGGTTTGGTGAGGTAACGAAAGAAGCCCAATTGCCGTCCCAACTCGATATCTCGCGACATGGCATTGGCGCTGATAGCCACCACAGGAATATGCGCAGTGGTGACGTCTTCTTGCAGCAGCTTTAACGCTTCGATCCCGCTGATGCCCGGCAAGTTGATGTCCATCAAAATCACGTCGGGCAACGCCGCTTTTGCCAGCGCTATGCCCAGTGAGGCGTCCACAGCCTTGAGAAGCTTGATATCTGTGCGCCTATCGATCAGGCGTTCGACCAAGCGCATATTGGCTGGGTTGTCTTCAATGTACAAAAGAATTTTTTGCGCAACGTCAATCGGTGGCGCGGCAAGTGGGGGAGCTGAATATTCTGGTTCTTTGACCTTGAGTTCAGGTGCTGGCGTGCTGCGCAATTCCACCCAAAACTCACTGCCCTTGCTCACCGTGCTTTCCACCCCCAAAACACCGCCCATGAGTTCGACCAATTGCTTGGTGACCACCAAGCCAATGCCGGTGCCAGACACGCCGCCAGCCTCCTGGCCTAAGCGGTTGAAAGGTTGAAAGAGTTGCTCGATATTTTTAGGCGTCAAACCTGCACCTGTGTCTGTGAAGCTGAGGCGAATACGCTCAGAAGACATGACGGTGTATTGAACATTCAAGAGGCCCTTGTCTTGGTTGTATTTGATCGCATTCGACAACAAATTGATCACAATTTGTTTGAGTCGAGTCTGGTCTGCCCACACAAAGCTGGGCTGCTCAAACAGTGGGAAGGTCATAAAGATGCCGCGCTGCTGGGCTTGCGCTTGCATCATGGTTTGGCATTCAGACAGTACCTCAGACAAATCAACAGGTTCCAGTGACAAAGTCACTTTGCCAGACTCCACCACGGCGAGATCAAGGATTTCGTTGATCAACTTCAAGAGGTGCCAACCCGCCTGAAGAATTTGGGTGATGCTTTC
>JABMMR010000216.1 GCA_013205525.1 Burkholderiales bacterium
CGCGTTTTTAGACAAAGTTTCCACACGTATTGTGGAACTCGACCGCGGACATTTGTACTCTTACCAAGGCAATTTTCAAAGCTACTTGCTGCTCAAAGAAGCTGAAATGCTTGCCGAGGCAGTGACCCAAGCCAAGGCCGATAAATTGTTGGCGCAAGAAGAGGTGTGGGTCCGCCGTGGCGTGGAGGCTCGGCGTACCCGATCGGTTGCGCGCATCGCCCGCTTAGAAAAACTTCGGGCAACTCGACAAGCCAGGCGCAACACCATGGGCCAAGTTAAGGCCAGCGTGGACGCGGGTTTGCCCAGCGGGAAAATCGTCGCCGAATTGACTGATGTGTCTATGGCTTTTGGCGACAAAGTGGTGGTCAACAACTTCAGCGCCACGCTTTTGCGGGGCGACAAAGTGGGCTTGGTGGGTCCCAATGGTGCGGGCAAAACCACCTTGCTCAAACTCATTTTGGGTGAGTTGCAAGCCAGCAGTGGCAAAGTGCGCCAAGGTGCCAATTTGCAGGTGGCTTACTTTGACCAAATGCGCAATGCGCTGGACTTAGACGCCACCTTGGAAGATTTCATCAGCCCTGGCAGCGAATGGATAGAGATTGGCACCCAGCGCCAACATGTGAAAAGTTATTTGGGCGACTTCTTGTTTTCACCGGCTCGCGCCAATTCGCCGGTACGCACCCTTTCGGGCGGCGAGCGAAATCGCTTGTTGCTCGCTCGCTTGTTCGCACGCCCCGCCAATGTGCTGGTGCTGGACGAACCCACCAACGACTTGGACATTGACACCTTGGAGTTGCTCGAAGAGTTACTGCAAAACTATGCGGGCACCGTGTTTTTGGTCAGCCATGACCGTGCTTTTTTGGACAATGTGGTGACCAGCACCATCGCCTACGAGGGCGATGGTCATTGGCGCGAATACGAAGGCGGCGTGCAAGACTGGCTGCTGCAGTCAAGCCGGGCCAAAGTGTGGTCGCAAAAAGTGGCTGACATCAAGCCTGCCGTGGCTGTGAAAACGCCAATTGTTGCTGCCAAAACCGCAGCTAAAAAACTCAGCTTCAAAGAGCAACGCGAATACGACAGCCTGCCTGCCTTGATCGCGCAGCTTGAGCAGGAACAAAGCACACTCAACCTCGCTTTGGCAGATGGCAGTTTATATGCCGGTGATCCTAAAGCAGCGGCTGACAAAGCCAGTCGCGTGAGCCAAATCGATGACGACGTGCTTCAAGCCATGGAGCGCTTGGAGGCCTTAAGCCTTCGCACACCCAGAGCATGACGCCTGCCGAACGATATTTTTGGGCATTTTGATGGCCATTCCTTTGTTGGGTGAAACTCTGGATATCCTCACCGTAGGATTTGGCTTGGGCGTGGTGGCAACGCTGTTTGTGAGTAGAAAAATGTCTGTACAGCGATGATGCGGACATTCACAATCTGAGGCTTAAAAATCTTTGGAGCTGCCATGACACAACGTCCTTTTGCACAAGTTGATGTGTTTACCGCAGTGCCTTATCTTGGCAACCCTCTCGCTGTGGTGCTCGACGGCTCGAGTTTGAGCACCGCGCAAATGCAGGCTTTCACCGACTGGACAAACTTATCCGAGGCCACTTTTGTGCTGCCGCCCAGCGAAGAGCAAGCCGACTATGCTGTGCGGATTTTTTGCCCCGGACGCGAACTCCCCTTTGCCGGCCACCCCACCTTGGGCACTTGTCACGCTTGGTTAGCCGCTGGCGGCGTGCCCAAGGGTGAATACGTGGTGCAAGAGTGTGGTGTGGGCTTGGTGAAGATTACGCGTCAAGGGACTCGCTTGGCATTTGCAGCCCCGCCGCGACTGCGCAGCGGCCCATTAAGCGAAGAGGATGTGCAACTGATCGCCAAGGGTTTGGGTGTGGCCCGCGATGACATCTTGCACCATGCTTGGTGCGACAACGGCCCACAGTGGCGCTGCGTCATGCTGGCAACGGCCGAGCAAGTTTTGGGCTTGAAGCCCGATGTACACGTACTGCAGGGTTTGGAGATCGGTGTGGTTGGCGCCAAGTCCAGCGGCGACACGCAGTTTGAAGTGCGGGCGTTTTTCCCCACCAAGAATGGATTAACCGAAGACCCGGTAACGGGCAGTCTGAACGCGGCCATAGGCCAATGGTTGATAGCTGAAGGACTGGCGCCAGAAAACTATGTAGCCAGCCAAGGCACTTGTTTGGGCCGCGCGGGACGAGTACATCTTCAGCGAGACGCCCAAGGCCAAGTTTGGGTGGGCGGTGACTCGGTCACTTGTATCCAAGGCAAAGTGCAGATTTGGCCGCCAAGGTCACCCTTGTGACCCCTTTTGTCTTTGGTTATGGCGACAATGCCGCCGATGGGAACCCTTTATCTAGTGCGCCACGGCCAGGCCTCGTTTGGCGCCGACGATTACGACAATCTCTCGCCACTGGGTCACCAGCAAAGTCAGCGCTTGGGCGACTATTTCCGTGAACGCGGCCTGCAGTTTGAGGCGGTTCTCATGGGCAGTTTGAAGCGCCATCGGCAAACTTTTGAAGGAATTCAAGCCGGCCTGCAAGCGCCTGACTTATCGCCTCTGGTGTGGCCGGGCCTGAACGAGTACGACAGCCATGCGGTGATTCACGCTGTTCACCCCCAACCCTTGGCCAAGCCCAACACGCCCGCGTTGTACAAACACCATTTCGGCTTGCTGCGTAAAGGTCTGCAAGCTTGGATGCATGGAGAGACGCAACCCGCGGGCATGCCGCTTTTCACCGAATTTGTGCAAGGCATACAAGACGCCATGGCCCATGTGCGCACCCAACACAGTGGCGATGTGTTGATGGTCTCCAGTGGTGGGCCAATTTCTACCGCAGTGGGTACGCTGTTGGTCACGCCGCCCGAGAGCATCATCGAGATGAATATGCGGATTCGCAACACAGCGGTGAGTGAGTTGGTGTTCAGCCCCAAGCGCCACACTTTGGTGAGTTTCAACACCATCAACCATTTGGATGCGCCCGCCTACAGAGACTGGGTGACCTTCACCTGAGTTGCGCTGGCGGCTTAAATGAGCGGTGTGAAGCGCTGCAACTCTTGCAGCAGTTGGGCCAATTGAACGCCCACCGCGTGTAAAAGCGCTTGGCCTTTTTCAGCCGTGGCTGCTGCTGCATTGCCAACTGCACCGTGGGGGTTGTAATCTTGCATATGCCAGCCTAGTTTGGCGCTTTTGCCGTCACCTAGCAAAGTAAAGTCTTTGGAACGCTGCTCTGAAGCCGAGGCAAAGTGCTGGGCCTCGGCCATGCGCACCTTGTGTGGCGCGATGGCCAGCATGAGCGAGGTTTCCATGTCGCCACCATGCACACCGAAGCGCTGCTCATGCGCGTCAAAAGCGTTGAGCGCTTCGCCCAAGGGCAGTTGGTACCAGTTGCAACTGAACACGGTCAAACCACAATGGCCGCGCAGTTCGCGAGCCACCACGTCCATCAGCCCCACATTGCCGCCGTGGGCGTTGAAGAGCAGCATTTTTTTGATGCCGCTTCGGGCCACAGACTCACCCAAACTGCACCACTGCTCGATGACCGATGAAGGCGCAAAACTGAGGGTCCCGTCGTAGGCGGCGTGCTCGCTGCTCAAGCCCACACTTTGGGTGGGCAGCACCAGCACCGGCTCGGTGGGTGCCACATGCGCCAGAGCAGCGCCCAGCATGGCGTTGACCAAATCGGTGTCCACACTCAGAGGCAAATGCGGACCGTGTTGCTCGGTGGCGCCCAAAGGCAAAACGGCCACTGCTTGCTGCGAATCAAGCTCGGCAAAGTCGGTGGTGTTGCAATCAGCCCAGTAACGTGGAAAAACCTTCATGCGCTGCATCTTAAGGGCTTGGTTAACATGTGCCATATGCACATGCTTTTGTTTCGTTTTTTCTGGCTTTTTGTCGCCTTGTTTGGCTTGGGGCTGGCTGCCAGCCAAGCCCAAGTGCCGGCGCGTTCGGTGGTCACCACCCCCCAAGTGCGGGCCGAATTGGTCGCACATGCGCCCCAAGGCTTGCAAGCGGGTCAGCCGCTGCTGCTGGGTTTGCTGCTGAAACACCAACCGGGTTGGCACACTTATTGGCTGAATGCTGGCGACAGCGGCTTGGCCACCCAGTTAGCTTGGACACTGCCCAAAGGCCTGCAAGCCGGCAACACACTTTGGCCGATCCCGCAGATGATTCGTCTGGCGGGTATGGTGAACCATGGGTTTGAAGGCGAGGTTTTGCTGGGCGCACCTCTGACCCTCACGCCAGAGTTTTCAGCTTCAACCCCATCGGTTCGGGTGCAACTCAAAGCCAGTTGGCTGGTCTGCAAACAAGAATGCATCCCGCAAGAAGGCCAGTTTGAAATTCAGCTGCCTGTGGCCAGCAGCACCGCACCCCTTGCCAGCGCGTTTGAGCAACTGCAAAGGGCACAGCCACGCAACTTGCAGCCAGCCATTCAGTCAGCCCAACTGTCATCTGCTGGCTTGGCGCTGACTGTTCAGGGCTTGGCACCCAGCTTGCAAGGCAAAGACTTGCAAATCTTCACCGAACAATCTGAGGTCTTGGCCAGTGGCTTGGGGCTCACCCCCAAACAAGGCCAATGGCAAGGCAGCGACTATGTGTTGCAAGCGCCGTTTCACAGTTTGCGCAGTGAATCGCCGGCCAAGCTGGGCTTGCTGATTGTTGCTGGCGAGCCTGCGCAGGCTTGGCGGGTGGAGGTGGCGGTCAAAGGCGATTGGCCCCCAGAGTCAGCGCCCGTTGTCGCTGGCAAATTACCTATCCTAAGCCCGCCCATAGAGCCCATGTTGGCGGATACGGCCCATACAGCCAGTCTGCCGGCGCTTTTGGCAGTTTTATTGGGTGCTTTTTTAGGCGGTTTGTTGCTCAACCTCATGCCCTGTGTGCTGCCGGTGTTGGCCATCAAAGTGCTTTCTCTTACCCAACACCACCAAAGCGTGGCTGAGCGACGCGCTATTGGCCTGGTGTATGCGCTGGGCGTGATTACCAGCATGCTGGCGCTGGCGCTGTTGGTGGCGGGCTTGCGGGCCTCGGGGCAACAATTGGGCTGGGGCTTTCAGTTGCAGTCGCCGCTGGTGGTGTCAGTGCTGGCGCTTGTTTTCACCCTCATCGCCTTAAATCTTTTTGGGGTGCTGAATTTTCAAGCCCATTGGAGCAGCGGTTTGGCGGCGCAATGGGTGCGTCACCCGCTTGCAGATGCTTTTCTCTCTGGCGTGCTGGCTGTGGTGGTGGCCGCGCCTTGCACCGCCCCGTTCATGGGCGCGTCTGTGGGCATTGCCTTGACTTTGCCGCTCTGGCAGGGGCTGTTGATCTTCAGCGCTTTAGGTTTAGGACTGGCCCTGCCTTTCACGCTTTTAACTTGGGTGCCGGCTTGGGCACGCTGGTTACCCCGCCCAGGAATATGGATGGAGCGGCTGCGACAAATGTTTGCTTTCCCCATGCTGGCCACCGTGGTTTGGTTGCTGTGGGTGCTGGGCCAGCAAACCAGCATCGATGGCATGGCCGTGATGCTGACCACGCTGTTATTGGTCAGCGCCTGTGTCTGGGCTTTGGGTCTGGCAGGTCGCGCCAAATGGCTGGGCCTTGGTTTATGGGGCGGGTTGTTGGCGGTATTGCTTTTCACTTGGGGGCCGCTGGTGTGGCAAGAGCCAGCAACCGAGCGCAAC
>JABMMR010000217.1 GCA_013205525.1 Burkholderiales bacterium
ATCAGCCATGCTGGCGGTGGCTGGTGCAGGATAAATACTGCGTACCTTGTCACCAATGCTGATGTCAAACTGGCTGAAGTCAGTTACCGAAGAAATGGCCCCAAAGGCCGCACCGCTGATGGTGTTGTCGGCATTCACGCCAACCGTGGCACCTACGTCTAAATTTACCTTGGTGGACTTGGACAAAGTCGGATTGGCCACCACACGGCTCGTCGTCGCTGAAGAGATATTCAAACTGGTGCCGTCATACACCACGCTCAAATCAGCACTGCCCTCTTGCGCCCGCAGTTGTTTTTGAATGTCGGCAGCCAAATCTGTCAAAGTAGCGTTTGCAGGCGCTGGGGTCAGATTGAAGGTTTTGCCATCTATAGCTACAGCAAAATTTTTAAAATCATTAACCGAGGGAACCGTACCAAAGGCCATGCCTGAGATGGAAGCAGTGTAGGTACCGTAGGTTCTGGTGGTGCCCAGGGTGGCAGTATTGTTAGCCGTCAGCGTCAATGAAAACGCAGCACCGCCATTCAAGGGCGTGGTGGCTAAGGCAGAAGAACTGCTGACACTTCGCTGAGCCTGCGAAATGGCGTTAACCACAATTTGATGCTCACCCGCCGCCGCCGCCGTGCTGGCGTTGACACTGACTGCACTGGTGTTGGTATTGGACAGCGACAAGGTGTTGAAGTTGTCTTTGTCTTTTAAGGCACTCAATGCGGTTTTGAGCTCGGTCATCATGAACATCACAGACGACAAGCCGCTGACCTTGCTGTCGTTCTTGGCGATCTTGGTGTTGATTGCGTTTTCTTGCGGTGCTTTTTCAGCGTCAACCAAGTTCTGCGCCAACGAGGCCACATCCACGCCTGAACCAGCGTTCAATGAACTGATGATCTTTTGTGCACTGGCTTTGTTTGCCGCAGCCAACTGCGCCGCCGACGTGGTCGGCGTGGTGCTGGAGCTGATGCTGGTGGCCATGGCTGCGTTTAAAAGTTCAGTAGTCTGTGATCGGTGTCAAAGAAAAAAACTTGAGCGCTTAATTGATGTAGTTGAAAAGCGAGAGCTTTGAAATCTTTGCAAAAGTACTTTGCGCCGACTCCAAGGCCAATTGGTCTTTGTTCATCTTGGTGATGGCCTCGGTGTAGTCCAAGTCTTGAATATCCGACAAAGTGGTTTTCAAGCGCAAGGTGATCTCGTCGAGCACGGCGCCTTGCGAGTCCACCACATTCATATCGGTGCCCACACGTGCGTTGGCGTCGCTGATGCCTTGCTGCATACGGTCAAGTTCTTTGATGCCGCGTTGAATATTCGGTCTGTCGGTGTTCTTCACCGCGTCGACCATATCGGCCAAGGCTTGGAAAAAGCCCACACCTACCCTGTTGCCCTTGTCATCCACACGCACCAAATTCACAAACGCGTCTATCCCTGGAATATTGAGGTTCATGCGGCGGTTGTCGCCCACCGGCACCATCATGCGGCTTTGGTCGCCTTGGTAAATCACCCGCCCCTTGGCGTCTTCCCCAAAGGGCGCTTGGACCACGCGAGAGCCGGCAAACAAATAATTACCATTGGAGTCTTGGGAGTTGGCCATGCTCAAGATCTGCTCCCTGAGTTGGGTCATCTCCATGGATACAGTTTTACGGTCCGCGTTGCTTAAGGTGTCATTGGCCGCTTGAACCGCCAATTCTTTGAAACGGTACATCACATCGCTGGTGTTTGTAAGCGCTGTTTCCTCAGCTTGCAATCGGACGTTGACCGCATTCAAGTTGCCTTGGTAACTGGCTTGACGCGTCATTTCAGACTGCAAACGCGTGATCAACGAGGATTTATCGGGTGCGTCGCTGGGCTTGTTGATTTGTTTGCCGGTCGACAGTTGCGTTTGCGTTTTTGCCAAGCTGCCTTGGATATTGCCCAATTGCTTGCTGGCTTTATCAAAAAACATACTGGTTGAGACTTTCATCACCATGGCCTTAAGCTCCTTCAGCGAATTTGAACAATTGAGTCAAACAACTGACCCGATATTTGCAATGCCTTAGCAGCCGCTTGGTAAGCCTGCTGAAAACGAATCAAGTCGGCGGCTTCGTCGTCTAGGTTGACGCCAGAGACTTTGTCACGCGACTGCTTGGCCTGGTCATTCACCACGGTCAAAGCCTGTTGGGTGATCTTGGCCTGCTGAGCGGCATTGCCCACGGTATTGACTTGATCGATATATGAATCAGAAAAACTCTTATTACCAATCAGACCTTTTTTGGACAAATCGACCATGATCAGCATGTTTTCGTTGTTACCCAAGCCATCATGGTTGCCGTCTACCTCAAAAACGTCGCCCACATCGGGAGCACGGCTCAATTTAATGGCCAAACCTTGGTAATTGACAACAGGATTGAGTACGCTGGTGTCGTAACTTCTTTCAGCCAAGATCGTTCCTGTGGCGCCGTCTTTGATGGTGTAGTGGTCGACGGCGTCAAATGTCACCACCAATTTTTGAGCGCGCAATTTTTGCTGCGGATCGCTGGGTTGCCCTGCAAAACTGGCGGCTATGCTGGCTTTGCCCTCGCCTGTCACAAACACTTGCAAGTCGTCGGGCACCTTGCCTTCGATGTAGGCCGCAGTGCGCAAACCCACAATGCTCAAATCGAAAGGTGAGCCTGCGTTGGGCGATGTGCCAAAGGACAAACGGATATCTGATTTGGCGGGGTCGCCCAAGGTGCGCGTCAAACGCACTTGGCCTTGTATTAAGCCATTGGAGCCACTTAAGTTGAGGTTGAAGGCATTAAACGATTGACCATTGACGTCTTTGGGTCCCAAGTTGATGGTTTCGCCCTCATGTCCGGGGGCATTTTCCATAATCAAATCGCCGTTGTCGGCAATACGCGCTGTGACACCGGTTTTGTCTTTGGCGGCTTGAATGGCTTTGACCATGCTAAACAAATCTTTGTATTCATTGGCGACTTTGGCGTCTTGGTTAACCGTCCCGATCTTGATGCCGTTGATTGACATCGGTTTGCGGTAGTTCAGCTCGGCTGCATTGAAGCGGATCTGGTTATAGACCTCCACACGCATATCGGAAATATTGTTATCGTCCAAGCCCTTTTGCAGCCAAGCAGCCACTTTTTGCGGTGTCAAGGATTCGCTGGCCTCAAGCACCAAGGGGCCTAATTCGTTGTTGTTGAGCTTGATGGCACCGCTGGCGATCAAGGTCAAACCGGTGGCACCCGCTTGCAATTGCTGAATATGCGCGGTTTCTAGTTTGGCGGGTGTGGGCGTAGGTGCTGCAGGCTGACCCAGTCGATCAAACTGCTGGGCATAGACCACGCTGCCTTTGGCACCATAAAACACATGGGTGTTGAGGTAACCATTGGGGCCAGACTTGTTCAAATAGGCATCACTGAAGGTGACAGGTTCACTGAAGCCGTTTTCTTTGGTGAGCAATTGGTATTTCTCGTCAATCTTCATTTCACTGCCAATGAGATGACGACCGTCCTGGGTCAGCAATTGAAGTTGTTGACCCGGCTTGGCGTTGTCCAAGTAAATAACGGGGTTTTCCATGCCCGCCGCCAGTGTCGTGACGGGCGCGTACAAGCGGCCACCACCGACCTCAATCGGCACAGGTGTGGAGGTGAAAGGGTTGTTGATCAGCCGGGTGTTGCTCACACCCACGGATGCGGGGGGCGGCGTGTACGCCACCTTGGCCTTGACATCACTGGCGTTGTTGTTATTGGTGGTCACCCGAAACAAGGCACCTGTCGACACCCGCATAGGGTCACTGATGACCATGCCAATGCCTTGGGCTTTGCTGACCGCGGTCACATCGATCTTCATCAAAGGCTGGCCCATATTGCCATAGCCATCGATACCGTTTTTTTGCACCTTGTTAACCTCGTCGACAAAACTTTGGGCCAAGAAGTCGAGGTTTTTTTGGGCCGGTTCGAGCACCTGCGAAATAAAGGTATTGAGTCCACCAAAGGTGCCACCGCTGGCGCCCGACAAAGGCTCGGTATTGCCATAAGGATCAATCACCATGTCCAACTTGCTGTTGGAGTTGGGGTCCATGCCCACGGGTCGCGACCTGATGCCGTCGACCACCAAGCTTTGCTTCATGGTGGTGCCCACACTCACCGACACAATGCCGTTAGATGTGAAACTGGTTTTGATGCGTAAGTATTCAGACATCTG
>JABMMR010000218.1 GCA_013205525.1 Burkholderiales bacterium
AAATTTGGACAGCAAGGCGTTTTCTTTGATGGACTCGTAGATGCCGTCTAAATCGTCAGGCACGGTGGTCAGGTAGCAACTGGACAACTGGGGGCGCAGTGTGCCGCTGTTGAAAAGGGTGGGCGTGCTGGACATAAAGTCGAAAGAAGACAGAACTTCATAAAACTCGATGGCACGCTCTTCGCGGTTGACTTCACCAAGCGACAAGCCCATGGCCACACGCATGAAAAAGGACTGGGGCAACTCGATACGCTGCTTGCGCACATGAAGAAAGTAGCGGTCATACAGTGTTTGTAAACCCAGATAGTCGAATTGCAGATCGCGCTCGGCTTTGAGCGCTTTGGCCAAACGCGGCAAATCAAATTGCAGCAAGCGCGCGTCAAGCAATTCGTTGTCCACACCTTTTTTGATGCAATTAGCGAAGTTGTCAATATAGTTTTGTGCCATTTCTGCTTGGGTGACTTCCTTGCCCCAGACTTCTTTGGCAATCGAGTACATCAATAAGCGCGCAGTGGCGTAGGTGTAGTCGGGCTCTTTTTCAATCAGGGTACGGGCTGCCAGCACGGAGGCTTTGTGTACCTCTTCCATGGGAATGCCATCGTAGAGATTACGCATGGTTTCGCTCAGGATAGGAGCGGCTTGAATGTCAGAGTTCAAACCTGCGCAGGCGGCTTCGACCAATGCACGCAATCTGGCGGTGTCAAGCGCCAAGCGTTTGCCGCCATCGAGCACGTGCAGAATGGGTTCTGCTGGAGTCGCTTGTTCTTTGTGGGCCGCACGTTCTTGGGTTCTTCTTTCGCGGTACAAAACATAGGCGCGAGCCACTTCATGGTGGCTGCCGCGCATGAGGCCGAGTTCAACTTGGTCTTGCACATCTTCAATATGAAAAGTGCCGCCACCTGGGCGCGATCGAACCAGTGCACGCACCACAGCTTGGGTGAGTTGATCAACGGTTTCGCGCACGCTGGCTGAGGCTGCGCCTTGGGTGCCATGAACAGCCAAAAAAGCCTTCATCATGGCAACCGCAATCTTGGAAGGTTCAAAAGGAACCACTGCACCGTTGCGTCGAATGATTTGGTAGTTACTCAGGCTGGACTGCAGAGCTGAGGTCTTGCTGGCGTCTGTCAAGTCTGAAGGGTTGACATAGTTGCTGCTGGCCGCAGAGGATGAAGCAATTTGCATCTTGGTTAAATTCCTGTTGTTCTGAATGCTTTGGTTAACGTATGAATTGCTGCTGGTTTCTGGGAACAAGCAAAAATCAAAATTTGGATTCCCCACACTATATATGGGGTCGGAACTCTTTTCAACACACTACGTGTAGTGTTTGAGAAAAATATTGAATTTATTAATTTAAACCAAGCTCGGCAGGAAAGTAAGCAGCCTTTAATCCCAAGCTGTGTTGCAAATACCGCCACTGAAAACCATTACCTGGGTCTTTTTTGCGCTCTGGCGCAATATGTTCATGCCCCGCTAGGGATGAAATGGGGTAGTGATTGAGGATCATGGGCAAAAGCGAAATTAAACTTTCGTATTGAAACCCACTAAAGCTCTCGCCCTCTAGGCCTTCAAGTTCTATGCCGATGGAGAAGTCGTTGCAATTTGTTCGTCCATGGTGGTTGGACACGCCCGCATGCCAAGCGCGTTGATCGCAGCTGACGAATTGAATCAACTCGCCACCACGGCGGATAAAAAAATGCGCAGAGACTTTGACACCACGCAGTTGTTCGAAATACGCATGGCTGTCGTGGTCGAGGGTGTTGGTGAAAAACTTTTCAACCGCAGTGCCATGAAATTGGCCGGGAGGCAGGCTGATGGAGTGCAAGACCACCAGATCTGTTCGGGTTTCAAGCGGGCGAGGTTCAAAGTTGGGCGAGGCAATATGTTGCGCAAATCTGTACCAACCGTTGGACCAACAATCAGTCATGGGCGCTCAGCCTTCTTTGGCAAGGCGGTGCGAGGCGCTGCAGTAAACCCCCAGCGAGCCTTCGACAGCATCGCTTTGCGGGAGGTGCAAATCGCAATGCGCACACCTCACCATGGTTTGGGGATTTTGACTTTGGCTGCTGGGCTCTTGGGTCTTGTCGCTACCGTTGCGCTTGGTTCGCAGCCACCAAATCACCCCAGCGAGGACGACCAACAAAATGAAGTATTTCATGTGGCTTTGGGCACAAGAACTTCAAACACAAAGCGCGAACCCGCATAAGCCAGCAGCAACATGGCCGTGCCTGCATACAAAAGATGAATCGCCATGGGACCACGCCAGCCTCTGGCTTGACGCCCCCATATCAGCAGCGCGTAGGTCAGCCAAGCCATGATCGAAAGAACTGTTTTGTGGTCCCAGCGCAAGGCTTTGTCGGAACCGTATAAACGCTCGCCAAACAACAACCCGGCCAACAAAGTGGCGGTGAGGAGGAAAAAACCAATATGAACAAATCGAAAAGTAAGTCGCTCTAAGGTGAGCAAGGGCAAGCCAGACGGGTCTGCCTCGGCCAAGCGAATTTGACGTTCTGCACGGTTCATCAAACCCGCATGCACCACCGCAGCGGCAAACAAAGCGTAGGAGGCCATGCCCAGCGCCCAATGCAATGGCAGCCACAGCGAGGCGGCGGCATGCAAGTCTTGTCCTGGGAAAAACAAAGGCAAAACCACTGCCACCAAACCAGCGCCCGTCAGCACCCAGCGGGTTTTCATTTGAGGAAACCAGTGGTGCTCTAAGGTGTAGACCATCAGCACCAACCAAGCGGTGGCCGACAAAGCGGGTGCGAAACCAAAGCGCGGCGTGGTGCCGGGTTCGGGGATGAGGCTGGCCAGCACGCTCAAGCCATGGAAGAGGGAAATGACCCACAGGTAGTTGCGGCTTTGGTTGAGCGACAAACGTCCGCCCAAGACAGCACCTAGTGC
>JABMMR010000219.1 GCA_013205525.1 Burkholderiales bacterium
GACAGTTTTTTGTGGACTTTTTTGGCATATTGCGCGGGTACCGGTGGATCGATTTTGATCATCGGTTCAGCGGCGGGCGTGGCCGCCATGGGCATAGCAAAAATTGACTTTATTTGGTATGTGAAAAACATCAGTTTATTGGCGCTGGCTGGTTACTTGGCTGGCGCTTTGGTATTTATCGTTCAAAACCAGTTAGGGACATAAAAAACCCCCATCTTTCGCAAGATGGGGGTTTCAGCGAATCGTCGCTTGGTCTTGTTGTTAATCCAAAATCTTCGAGTTAAACATGGTGCCATCCAAGTCCAAGGGGTAGTCCATGTCTTGGATGATCATCAATAAGCCTTGGAACACAAAGATCACCAGCAATTGCACAAACAAACCGGTGATGCCGGGTGTTGCCATCATCACCAACACAAAATAGAGATTAGCGAGCAGACCCAGCCAGCCATAAAAAGCAGGTGGAAAGGTAATTTGCGTGGTGGTCAGCAGGCCAGACACACGCTGCACCAGCACCGCGTGAAAAGGTACATCCATGCTGGGTCGTGTTTTGACCACAGCGCGGACTTGGCTGAGGAAGGTGTTAGAGCTGCTTCTCATGGCGTCGTAGGACAGTTTGTCCTTCACAAAGGCAGACATGTCTTTGCGGAAGGTGCCAAAAATGGCGGTGCGCTGTTCTGGGGTGACGTTTTCAAAAACGTCCCTGAAGTCACGCTCAAAATTTTCAACCGCATCCATGGTCGTCCTGTGCATCTCGGTGACCACATCGCGCTTGCGGTTGACCACACCAAAGGTGATCGCCAGCGCAATGCCCATGACAGAGCCCACCGCTGTGACCGCCAACAGCAAAATAGGGCGGTCAATGTACTGGTAAATATTGAGTTGCAAGGTTTTATCCACTGAGCTCACCAAAACCCGTAAACCTAAGTGCGCTGCCATGTTGCCAAACACCAGGCTAAAGACTGAGATACCCAAAATTTCGGTCAGCAAGCTGCTCATGCGCAGCAGCTGCACGACCCGTAAAAGCCGGAACAAACGCAGCAAGCCCAAAATCTCCAGGTGTTGCTCTGGCACCAAACCCCAATAGGCCATTACCACCAGGGCGGACGGAAGAACGGCCAAGAAATCAAATACCAACAAAATAAAATTTTTGGGGTCTGACAGTGGTTGGGTCGCGACACGCAGCAACAAATCGATGGAAAACACCACCAAGACAAACAGTTCAACCCACATCACCCAGGTTTGGCTATGGTGAAAGGCCTGAGGCAATTCCAAACTGAAAAACAAAAACAACACCGACACCACAATGGTGAACAGCACCAATGACAAATACCTTTTCCCCCATAGGGTGGTGGGGTGTTGCAGTTCATCGCGTAAATTGACTGACATGGTGAACTCCTTTGCGGGTGGAAATATTATTTTGAAGCTGTCGGTGCAGGACTGAAAGCAGGAATCAAGCGAAGCATCAAGGTCTGATACATGCTGACGCGGCACAGCAAACGCGCAGCCCAATTGGCCAAAAAGCTCATCATCAACATAGGCAAAATATGGTCGTACATGCCGGTCATTTCAGCCACCACCAAGGTGGCGGTCAGGGGAGCTTGAATGACCCCAGCCAAGAAAGCCGCCATGCCAGCTGCAATCAGAAAAACACGGTCATTGCCATCGCCAAAATACAAAGACAAATCTTGTCCTAAGCCTGCACCAATGGAGAGCGATGGCGCCAAGATGCCGCCAGGAATACCAGCCGCAAAGCTCAAGGTGGTGGACAACCACTTCATGAAGCCAAAGCCTTCAAGCTGGGCGTATTGCGGCGATAAGTTGAGCATTTCATGGGCAATCGCATTGCCACTGCCCAAAGTCAAACCTTGGCAGGCGATGGCCAAAACAGCCAAGACCAGACCGACAGTTGCGGCCAACATGGCGGCATGCAGGGGTGTTTTGGTTACCGGTAGCCATTTGGGTAAGCCAGTGGCCATCACCCACGTCATGGCTCCGGCCAGCAAGCCGCAAAAAATACACTCGGCGATCAACAAAGCAAGAGTGGGCAGGCTGGGCACAGGCACATTCAAGGCCAAGGGTAAATAGCCTTCAAAAAGCCGGTAACTGGCCCACGCCGCCAACACGATGCACAGCACGGCAAACCCGGGGTGTTTGAGGTAGCGACGTGAACCCAGTTCTTCTAAAGCGTACACGGCACCAGCCAAGGGGGTGGTGAAAGCAGATGCCAAGCCCGCAGCACCACCGATGATGGCCAGCGTGCGGGGGTCAATGCGAACCCGACGCACAGCGTTCATGCTCCAGCCCGTCATGATGGCCGCCCCGATTTGCACAGCGGGACCTTCGCGTCCAATCGAGGCACCACACAACATGCCCAAAATCACCATCAAAGCTTTGATAAGTGCTTGAAAAGGGGAAACCAAGGTTTTGAGCATGGAGCGCACACGGCCCATGTGGATCACGGCCATCACTTGCGGAATGCCACTACCACCGGCCTGCGGCGCCCATTTCATGGTGAAGTAGCGGATCAAGGCAAACCCCAGCGGCATGACCAGCAACAACCAATAAGGGTTGTGATGGAACAGCACTTGGTTCCAAGACAAAGCCCAAGCCTCACCCTTTGCCAGCAGATACATGGCTACAGCCACCCATAAAGGGCCAAGCATGATCAGAAAGTAGTCCGTACCGCGGCGTATGAATTTAGACATAGGTAATTAGGAACTTGCCTGGCTTTGTCCCAGCCTCTTTTCTTCTTCCATTTGAGCAATCAATGCGTCAACTTGGTCATCGGACATGCCAAATTTGGCTTGCATGGACTTGAGACGCTGTTGCTCTTCTTCGGTAACAACCCCATCGGCCAATATGTCGCGCAATTCCATTTCATAAAGCGCTTCTCGCCGTTCGACCTGCGCTGTGTAGGCCGTGGCCACCACGCCAGTCAAAATCGCAGCCAAAGCAATTGAAAGAACTTGGGTAAGTACGACCAACACAGAGCCGACAAACGTGACGGGTTCGATGCCCCCCCAGCCAGCGATGATGGTGACAAAAAACCAATGCATGGCTGCGGGTATAGAGGGGAACAACTCGGGTTGTACATCACCTTCAATGATGTAAATCAGGGAAGAAAAAAGCAAGCTGGCAATGAACATCAAAAAGATGGCTGATGAAAAAGAATCACGCTCAGACTTCACAGCCGCAATCATGTCGTCAAAAGCCGAGTTGTAGCGTGAGAGTTTGAAAATACGCAACAAGCGAAACATGCGCAAGACACGCAAATCCGCGCCAGGAAAGAGCAGTTGCAGGTAAAAAGGGATGGTGCTGAAAAAATCGACCAGTCCATAAAAACTGAAGATGTATTCGCGTCGACCGCTTTTGCCGGCTGTGTTGGGCGGGTATTTGGCCCCAGCCGACCAAACCCGCAGGACGTATTCAATGGAAAACACAACTACACTAAAAAAATCAAAGGCATGCAGTGGCGTGGCATACGCGGTGTAGATTTCTGGCACAGACTCCAAAATGATCACAATCACGTTCAACACCACCAAGGTGGCAATGAAATATTCAATCCACACGCTGGCTCGGCTGACCACCTCACCATCTAGAATTTCCAAGGTGTGGCGCTGAACTTTTTTGTAGGAAGTGGTCATGAGCGAACCCCAGCGGTTCTACTCTTCGCCCTTTGCAGCATGGCTTCAACTTGCAAATCAGAGAAGCGGTATTGCGCTTGCAAGCGTTTGAGTGCCGCTTGTTCTTCCTCTGACATTTCTCCGTCTTTGAACACTTCACGCAATTGCGCTTCAAAGGCGGCTTTCTTGCGCGCCATTTGGTTAGCGAAGGCTGAAGCCACGATGCCGGTCAAGATCGCAGCCAAGCACACACCCAAAAAGCCACTGACCAAGGCAATGATTTCGCCCAACTTCGTAGCGGGTTCCACATTGCCATAACCAGAGGTGATGGTCACAACAGCCCAGTAAATTGCGTGTGGAATGGTGCCAAAAAATTCAGGTTGCGCTTGGCCTTCAGCAAAATGCATTAATGAGGCTGAAACGATGGCGGCAATCGTCAGCAGGAAGACAGCCGATCCAAAGGCTTTTCGCTCAGAGTAGATGGCCGCAGACAAATCTTGAAGGGCAGAGTTGTATTTGGAGAGTTTGAGCACGCGCAACAAGCGCAGCACGCGCAATATCCGCAGATCCAGCGTTGGGAAAAACAGGTGCAGGTAAAACGGCATAGTGGCAAAGAAATCCACCAGTCCGAAGGGGCTGAAGATGTATTGGCGTCTGCCACGCCAAGCACTGTCTGCAAACTTCGCACCCAATGACCAAATGCGAAGCACGTACTCGAGAGTGAAAAACATCACACTCCAGAATTCAAATTCGTGGAAATAGTCTTTGTACTTGTTGTGAAGTTCTGGCACTGAATCCAAAATCACGGCAGCACAATTGGTCAAAACCACCACGGTGACAACCCATTCCACATACCGGCTGGCTTTGTAGTTGGGCGAGCCATCCAGGATGTCCATGACAACTTGACGGGTAGACGCGCGCATGTTCAGTAGACCGCTCAATATGCAAAAAAGAAGCAACCGCTAAGGGTTGCTTCTGGGGAACACAAAAAGACGCTCAGATCTTGAATACCTCGTCAGCCACGCGCCGTTGGTTGGCATCGACTTTTTCGCGCAGGGAAATGATGGTGTCGCGTTGGTTGTTGCATTCTTCTTGCAAGTCACCCAAGGCATCAGAAAGTTGTGTGCTGGCGTCATTCAGTGCGGCGATGGTTTTACGGTTACCAATTGCGTTTTCACGGATCATGGTGATCATGTTGTAGTTTTCTAGAACTCGGGAATCGTTGCTGGTGGCGTTGGCGGCCTTCATGTTGGCCAGCAATTCACCATCGAGCAACCGGGCGTTTTCGTCGGCGACTTCGTCCACATGATCGGTCATTCTCTCGCAAATATCCAGAAAAGACTTTGCAGCCTGCTGCATACCTTTGACAGCCTGCAGCAGATCTTCAGAGGCCTTGAGCATTTCACGGTTCTTTTTGCTGCGATCGTCGAGCATCTCAATACGTGTGCGATTGATCATGGAGCGCTGGAAAATCTCTTCCGCTTCTGATGTGGGCTTGAGGGTTTCAAGCATGAACACGCGGTTGCGGTATACATCTTCGGCAGAGCGCATGATCAACTCACGGTTGCCATTGGCTGTAATGGTGTAAGCCTTCATCACTTCGGTGACAGTTTCTTCAACGCGACTGCGCGTGGCTTGAATTTGGGCAGTATTGAACTGAACATAAGCCTCTCCGTCAAAAATCAGGCGTTTGTTTCGTTGAACACGATTTTTTACTTCATCACTCATGGTTAACTCCTAAAATCATTCTTGGTGTGTGGACTGTGTGTGTTTTATTGCGCTACTTCAAATGCAATACCTTTAGGCATCACGTTTTGCGAAGAACGAACCAAACGGTTGACCGTGATCACGCCTTGGCTGGGTTTGTCCAGGTTGAAGTCGTGGTAGATGGTCCGGTAGATGTAATCAGCCTGGTCGGCAGACACCACCGCGTGCAAAACTTCAGTCTTGGAAATCTCGGGCAAGCCTGTAGCCTCGGACGCGCGGCCGACAGGGCTGCCGCGAACGCCGTAGAAGTAAGCCTCATTGACGCCTTTATGGTGCAGCATCTCTAAAAGCTTGCCAGCACCACCTTCGTACAAAACGCAAGTGATCATGCGTGTGTAGTCGATGTGCGGAATGGCAGGGTGTTGGTTGTTTTGTTCAGTGCTCATGTGTATCACCTGATAGCTTGGTCACTTAAGCATCAATCAAGTGCGGAGGGATGTAGGTGGCCGCTTGCAGCAGCGGCGTGACATAGATGTAACCCATGCCCGGCGTGTCGAGGCGCCCAGCCAAGAACATGCGTTCAAAAATGCGGTCAACTTGGTCTGAGGGGACCAGAACACTCAGTACTTCTCGCTCAACATCCACAGCGATACCCAGGACGCCCATGCGTTCACGAACCCCTGTGCCCACGCCGTAATGCACGGTGGTGCCCTGAACGCCCACATCCAACAAAGATTGGTTGATGGCGTCAGCCGAACCTTTTTGCACCACGCAGGTGATGTTCGCAACTTCCGTCAAGTTAGTGACTTTACGTTTGGTAGCCATGAAATTTCCTTTCAAATTCGGTAAATAAATGCTCTTTGATGCGTGAAGGGTGATGGGTCACGCCGGCACAGCGTTGCGCATGTCGCGCTTGGTTTTCCATTCCACGTACACGCCCAAGGCGAGTACCGAACAAATGGGGGCAATCGAGGCAGCAGCCAAGATGCCAAAGCCTTCCAAAGCGCCGACCGCCTTGCCAAAGCCCAGGCCCATGGCCAGAACCAAAGGCACGGTAACGGGACCGGTGGTCACACCCGCACTGTCCCAACCCACGTTCACGAATGCTTCGGATGAGAACAAGGTCAGCACCAAAGCAATGATGTAGCCGGGGATCAAGATGTACAACAAGTTGTAGTCAAAGATCAGCTTGGTCACACCCAACATAATGCCCGTGGCCACACCAATTGCAACCGCATACATCAACATGGATTTCTTGAAAGAGCCGTTGGTCAGGTTTTGCACGGTCACGCCCAAGGCGTTCAAAGCAGGCTCGGCCATGGTGGCGGCATAACCCAAACACCAAGCAAAGGCCGCAGCCAAGAACATGCCGACGGCAGCAGGGTAGAGGGCTGGAGATCCGTCCAAGCTAATGAAAGCGATGGGAATCAAAGAACCGGTTTGTGAGCCCAAGGCGGCCAAACCGTAGGTCAAGCCCACGTTGAAGGTACACATGCCCAACACACACATGAACAAGCCCATGGTGATGATGAAGGCGTTGGGCAGTTTCTCGCGCAACACGGCAAACAACACGATCAACAAAAACAGCACCAGAGGTACGATGGCTTGTACGCCCATTTTGACGTCCAAGCCGGGAGAGACTTCGTACCAGGTTGGGTTGGTGACAGCTGCAGCTGCAGCCTTGGAGGCTTCAGCGGCGGCCAAGATGTCTGCTACTGGCAAAGTGAATTTCAGGTAAATGCCCAAACTCAATACCGCCACAACGGGAAAAATGGAGGCCAAAGTCACGATACCGAAGCCAGACAACTGCCCGCTGCTTTTGCCACCTGAGTTGGCCACGCCAATGCCCAGCGCCAGAACCAAAGGCACGGTCACCGGACCGGTGGTCACAGCGCCGCAGTCCCATGCCAAGCCGACGATGGTGGCGAGTTCGGGGTCCATGGCGCAATAGGCGGTTAGCAATACGCCAGGGGCCAAGGCGATGAAAATCAAGGGCTTGAGGGACCAGTCATATAAAAAGCGCACGGTACCCAAAACAGCCGCCACGCCCACACCCAAACCCACCAACAGCACGGTTAACGACGCATGGGAATTCAGCATCGCGTAGAGGTAGGGTGCTTTGGTGGGGTCCACAATCGAACCCGCTACTTGCAAGGTGCCGATGGCGGGCTCTGCATAGGTGCATCCAATTCCCAACAAGAAAGCAATTGTTAGCACGCCAGGCAGCGGGAGTTTCTGCGGCAATTTGCTACCAATGATGTCGCCAAAGGGCATCAGGCCCAGCTTCAGGCCTTCCATGAAAATCATCAAACCAATCATCACAGCCACCAAGCCGCCAGTGATCAGAGCGGCATCGGCAATCGATCGTTGCAAAACAATATATTGGAATAAACCCAAGAACAAGGCCAAAGGAACCACAGCTCGGGCCTGTTCCATGAACCGGGTGCTGAAGTAAGGCTTCAACAGGTTAACGATGTCAGCACCCGCCAACTTGAGCTTTTCGGGCTTGCTGGTGATTTCCTTGCCGTTTTTGTCAAGTTTCGGCTTGGGCATTAGCTTGTCATAACTGAGGGTATTGGAGTCGACAGTGACAGCCTGTACATACTCCCCGTATCGGATATTTTTTGCCATGGGCTTGGTCCTTATTGAAATACGATCAAAGAAATGATAAAAAAGTTAGCAAACTGGGCAGTATTCGAACTGAGAAACTTTGACAAAATAAATGCCCTTATCGCAAACCGACAGCTTGGAATGCAACTTGGTTTCTGCCGAAATCTTTCCGAGCGAATTGAAGTCAGCGGACCGCATTGCTCTGCAAACCCTGGTGGCCTGCCGGTGGACCGGGTTCACCGGATCTTTCGACGCGATGCGATTACGGATTGCTTGGAGGCGTGCGCCCCATATCTTGGGCGCTGCTGCTGTAAACGGCGTTCCGCCACCGGCCGCAGGCACGATGCGAGATTCCATACGAAGTTTCCGATCATGTAACCTTTAGCCTGGGCGAGCGGTTCGCTCTAGACCTTATTGGCGGGATGATATTCGAAAAAATAAGTCAGTATGAAGAAACCTTCGCGCGATTTACTAGGGGAAAGCCAGTACGCATTCCGCATAAAAGAATGGCAAAACAAGTTTGAATGTCTTGACGTGCACCGGGGCAGACGCAGGAATAGCTTGCTAAATTGGGCTAATCGGGAGACAATCTCCCACTTCGGATTCAAAAGCGCCCCACAAGCGGGCAATTTTCAGTTCTTATCGGGCGGGGTTTCGAACAGATAAAGCGCCCCGCCAATTGCATGGCAGTTTTTTTGTTGTTAGAAAGCGGAATGGGGATGGACTTACCTCTAAAAAATATACGGCCCAATATCGTTCAATCGATCAGGGCTTTTAGCGTGCCCGAATTACAAGCAGC
>JABMMR010000220.1 GCA_013205525.1 Burkholderiales bacterium
GACATATTTACGGCCCTCGCAGCAGTGGCCTGGGGACGGGTGTTTCCGAACATTGCGCCCAATAACGTGCCAAAACCCTACGTGGTCTATGCGCGGATCTCAAGCGCGCCCGAGAACACCATGGCCGATGGCGCACCGGTTAAAAACACCCGGCTGCAAGTGGATTGCTTCGATACCACCTACGCCGCCGCTGTGGCACTGGCCGAGGCCGTGAAATCGGCCATGAAGAACAGCGCCATTACGCACCTACTGCTTCTGGAGCAAGACCAATTTGAGCCCGAGGCTAATGCGCACCGGGTGATTCTAGATTTTTCGATCTGGCACTAACTTTTTAGGAGAACCTCCATGCCAAGCACCGCCATCTCAGCCCAAGGCTCCACGGTCAGCATTGGTACGACCACCGGGTCGGCCATCAACATCACCGCCGTCGCGCTCACCAACCCCTGTCGGGTCACGTTAGCGTCCGTCACAGCGCTTAACAAGGGTGATGTGATCACTATTGCCGGTGTCGTCGGCACCACGCAGTTGAACGGCAACAGCTATGTCGTGCAGTACATCGAGCCGGTCGCAAGAATAGTCACCCTCGCAGGACTCGACGCGACAGGATTGACCACCTACGCCAGCGGCGGCTCGGCCACACCGGTGCAGTGGACCAAGATTTCCAACGTCAAGAGCTACAGCGGCTTTGATGGCTCGGCCTCAGAGATTGAGCGAACCAACTTTGACTCGACCGCCAAGGAATTCATTCTGGGTCTGTTTGATCCCGGTGCGTTTTCCATCGAGGTCGACCAGGACAACAGCGATGCGGGGCAACTGGCACTGATGACAGCGCTGGTGACCGGGGTGGCTAAGAGTTTCAAGCTGCTGCTGCCCAACGGCAACACAGCGACCTTCACGGCTTATGTGAAGAAATTCAACAGCCAGGGGGCGGTGGATCAGGCGATCCGGCGCTCGGCTGAGCTGCGGATTTCTGGGGCGATCACCTGGGCGTAATTGCTTGATGGCTCTTCACCAAACATACATTCACCAAACATACATTGACAAAAGTAGGCCAATGAACTACTATGCCGATATGGAATTTGAATGGGATGAAACCAAAAGCAACGCGTGTTTCGAGGAGCGCGGTTTTGATTTTGCCTATGTGCTTCAGGTCTTTCTGGACTCCGAGCGACTGGTTCGCAAGGATCATCGCTGGGACTACGGCGAAGATCGTTTTGAACTCACCGGTGCGATTGATGGCCGTGTATTTGTGCTGATTTATACGGTTCGAGGTGCCAATATTCGCATCATTTCAGCCCGCAAGGCCAACCGTCGAGAGGTTAATGACTATGAAAACAGTACGCGTCAAAATTGATTTAAATCGAGCATCCAGCCTCCCCAAGGGGCGGGTTGATAAGCGCCGCTTGGATGCGACCACCGAACAAGACATTGTTCTGCAGCAAAAGGCAGATGATGGTGACGCTTTGCTGGACGCCGCCAAATTTGCCAGGCGGGTGCGCAAGCGCCTGGGCCTGACGCAACTTGAGTTTTCGCACCGGATCGATGTATCTTTGGACACCATCCGCAACTGGGAGCAAGGCAAGCGTTGCCCAACGGGTGCCGCCAAGGCGCTGCTCAAAGTGCTCAACAAGTCACCCGAGTCAGCGCTGCTTGCCTTGAGTTAATTTCTGCAATTTGCAAGGCCACATGGCCTTGCACCCACCCCGAACCCGCCCATGGTCTAAACCTTGGCGGGTTTTTTCATTTCTGGAGATTAAATGTCCCTACTTTCTAAAACTGCCATCCTCACCGCCAACGACCTACAGACAGAAGACGTCGAGGTCCCCGAATGGGGTGGTGCTGTGCGCGTGCGCAGCTTCACCGGGCGCGAGCGCGATGCCTTCGAGTCCAGCATGGTCCGTGGCGAAGGCAAAGACCGCAAGGTCGATCTCACCAACATGCGCGCGCGTCTGGTGGGTCTGACTGTGATTGATGAGACCGGCCAGCGTCTGTTCACCGACGAAGAAGCCGATCTGCTCGGTGCCAAATCCGGCGCAGCCCTGGACCGGGTGTTTGCGATTGCGCAAAAGTTAAACGGCCTGTCGGGCGCAGATGTGGAAGAACTCTCAAAAAACTCCAGCGGCGTCCCGAGCGCCGTTTCTACTTCCGCCTCTGCCTTGCCCTCGGGTTCGCCCACCCTGATCACCTCCTCAAACGCTTAAGCAGTCACCAGGTGGCGGAGTGGATGGCGTTTGCCGGGCTCGAGGGGATGCCGGATGCACGTGCGGATTTCGGTTTCGGGCAGAGCTGCGCGA
>JABMMR010000018.1 GCA_013205525.1 Burkholderiales bacterium
ATTTAACGGAGTCTCGTTTTTTGAAGCCATTTGCTTTTATCTTTCCTGGCCAGGGTTCGCAGTCGGTTGGCATGCTTGACGCCTGGAGCGAACACCCCTTGGTGGCGCAAACTTTGGCAGAAGCATCTGAGGCCTTGGGCCAAGACCTGGGGCAACTCATTCGTGAAGGTCCCAAAGAAGCACTGGCCCTGACCACCAACACCCAGCCCGTGATGCTAGTGGCCGCAGTGGCCGCTTACCGCGTCTGGCTGGCCGAGACCGGCGCCGTTCCTGCTGCAGTCGCCGGTCATTCTTTGGGGGAGTATTCGGCCTTGGTGGCCGCAGGCGTTTTGACCTTGGCTCAGGCTACGCCGCTGGTGCGCTTTCGGGCGCAAGCCATGCAGGATGCAGTGCCTGTGGGCGTGGGTGCCATGGCGGCCATTCTCGGCATGCCGGCCGACAAAGTCATCGACGGTTGCGCAGAAGCCGTGCGCAGTTTCGGGCCGGGTTCCACCGAAGTGGTCGAGGCTGTTAATTTCAATGACCCGGGTCAGACCGTGATTGCCGGCAGCAAGGCGGCCGTTGACAAGGCTTGCGAAGTGCTCAAAGCCAATGGCGCCAAACGCGCTTTGCCTTTGTCGGTTTCTGCGCCTTTTCACTCGAGCCTGATGAAGCCTGCAGCAGACAAGCTGCGCGAAAAACTCGCCACCCTGAGCCTTGCTACGCCGCAGATTCCAGTGGTCAACAACATTGATGTGGCTGTCGAGTCTGACCTGGACCGCTTGCGTGATGCACTGTTCCGGCAGGCTTTTGGCCCCGTGCGCTGGGTCGAGTGCGTGCTGGCAATGAAGGCGCGCGGTCTGCACACCCTGATCGAATGCGGCCCCGGCAAGGTGCTGGCCGGCATGGTCAAGCGCATAGCCTCCGAATTGACGGGCGCAGCCTTGTTCGACCCCGCCAGCCTGGCTGAAGTTAAAACACTCTTAATGAGCAAAGCATGACGGACAACCAAATTCAAGGCCAGTTGGCGCTGGTGACAGGGGCTTCGCGCGGCATTGGCGCGGCCATTGCACTCGAACTTGCCCGTCGCGGCATGAAGGTCATCGGTACGGCCACCACGGATGAGGGTGCCGCCCATATTTCAAATACGCTCGCCGCCTACCCCGGCTGCGTCGGCAAAAACCTCAACGTCACCGATGCTGCCGGCATTGAGTTGCTGATAGACAGCCTGGTCAAAGAGCACGGCGGTATTCAGGTCTTGGTCAACAACGCAGGCATTACCCGCGACATGCTGGCCATGCGATTAAAAGACGGTGACTGGGATGCGGTGCTTGACACCAACCTCAAGGCGGTGTTTCGTATGAGCCGCGGCGTCATGCGCAGCATGATGAAGCAGCGCTACGGACGCATCATCAGCATCACTTCGGTGGTGGGTGCATCCGGTAACCCCGGGCAGGCCAACTATGCTGCCGCCAAGGCCGGAGTGGCCGGCATGACGCGGGCGCTGGCCCGTGAGTTGGGCTCGCGCGGCATCACAGTCAACTGCATTGCCCCGGGTTTCATTGAAACCGATATGACCGCCAGTTTGCCCGAGGGGCAGCAAAAAGCATTGCTTGACCAAATTCCGCTGGGCCATCTGGGTAAGCCTCAAGACATCGCGCATGCGGTCGCTTTCATTGCGAGCCCCGAAGCCGGCTACATCACCGGACAGGAAATTCATGTCAACGGCGGCATGTACATGTGAGGCCTTTTGAGGTAAAAACTGAGTTTTAAGCCGGTTCGCATCCGTCCGGCAGGCCTGAAGGGAGAGGGCTCTCTAAGCGGCTAAAATCACGGATTAATTCACAACCCTTAGAGGGAACTATGAGCGATATCGAAGCACGTGTTAAGAAAATTATTGCCGAGCAACTTGGCGTTGAAGAAGGCCAAGTCACCAGCGAGAAATCGTTTGTGGCCGACTTGGGCGCTGACTCACTTGACACCGTGGAACTGGTGATGGCACTCGAAGACGAGTTTGGCATTGAGATCCCGGACGAGGACGCGGAAAAAATCACCACCGTGCAAAACGCGATTGATTACGCCAACACGCATCACAAAGCCTGATCTGCCTTTTCCCCAACCTATTCAAAGGCCGCTTGCGGCCTTTTGATTTTTTCTCCAGGATTTGCGAATGAGCCGTCGTCGCGTCGTAGTGACAGGTATGGGTTGTATCAGCCCCGTGGGCAACACGGTGGCTGAGAATTGGGCCAACCTTCTGGCCGGCCAATCCGGCATTGGGCTGATTACCAAGTTTGATGCCACCGCTTTCTCTTGCCAGATAGCCGGCGAGGTCAAAGCCTTTCAAATCAGCGATTACATCGCTGAAAAAGAAGGCCGGCACATGGACACTTTTATCCATTACGGAATGGCTGCAGCTTGTCAGGCCGTCGCTGACAGCGGTTTGCCCATGGGCGATGCGCTGTCTGAAGAGCAAGCTGTTCGCATTGGTTGCGTTATCGGTTCGGGCATTGGCGGCTTGCCGCTGATTGAAGACACCAAGGTGGAGCTGCTTGCCAAGGGGCCCAGGCGCATCACGCCATTTTTTGTGCCCGGCTCCATCATCAACATGATTGCCGGACATGTGTCGATGAAGTTCGGCTTTAAGGGCCCCAACATCGCCATCGTCACGGCCTGCACCACGGGCTTGCACTGCATTGGCCAGGCCGGTCGCATGATCGAATACGGCGACGCAGACGTCATGGTCGCCGGTGGCTCCGAGGCCACGGTTTCGCCCTTGGGTGTGGGTGGGTTTGCTGCCATGCGCGCGCTCTCCACCCGCAATGATGACCCCCAAACCGCCAGCCGCCCTTGGGACAAAGACCGCGACGGTTTTGTGCTGGGTGAGGGCGCAGGCGTGATGGTTTTGGAAGAATATGAACACGCCAAGGCGCGTGGCGCCCGGATCTACGCTGAGCTTGCCGGCTTTGGCATGAGTGCGGACGCCGGCCACATGACAGCGCCCAGCATGGACGGCCCGCGCCGCGCTATGTTGAGTGCCTTGGCCAACGCAGGCCTTAGCGCCGACAAGGTTCAGTACCTCAACGCACACGGCACCTCCACACCCTTGGGTGACATCAATGAAACCCAGGCCATCAAAGCCGCTTTTGGCGAGCATGCCCGACGCATGGTGGTGAGTTCGACCAAGTCCATGACGGGTCACTTGCTCGGTGGTGCGGGCGGCATCGAGTCGGTCTACACCGTGCTGGCGCTTCACCATCAAAAAGTTCCGCCGACCATCAACATCTTCAACCAGGACCCGGAGTGCGACCTGGACTACTGCGC
>JABMMR010000221.1 GCA_013205525.1 Burkholderiales bacterium
CGTGCTAACGGCCAGCGTTCCGGTAATGGCCTTGATTGTGGTGGTTTTGCCCGCGCCATTGGAGCCGATGAGGGACACCAACTCGCCTTGACGAACCTCCAAGCTGATGCCTTTGACGGCTTTTATGCCGCCATACGCCACATGCAGGTTGTTGACTTTGAGCAGAACGGTCGCATCACTCATCTCAATGCTCCCCCGTGCCCAAATAGGCTTCTATCACCATGGGATCGGATTGAACTTGCGCCGGTGTGCCCTGGGCTATTTGTTTGCCGTAGTCCAGAACAGTGACCGCATCGCACAAACCCATGACCAGTTTCACGTCATGCTCAATCAGCAAAATCGTGCGCCCGTCTTTGCGAATACGGTCGATCAACTCACGCAACTGCACTTTTTCTGTGGCATTCATGCCCGCGGCGGGTTCGTCTAAAGCAATCAACTTGGGATCGGTGGCCAAGGCACGGGCAATCTCCAAGCGGCGCTGGTCGCCATAACTCAAGGTGCGGGCTTTGAACTCGGCCAAATGGGCAATCCCCACATAGTCGAGCAACTCTTTAGCACGCTGTTCAATCTGAAGTTCTTCTTGCAGGAATTTGCGAGTGCGAAAAATCGCGCCCAGCAAACCCGAATGTGTGCGCACATGGCGACCGACCATGACGTTTTCCAGCGCAGTCATTTCGGCAAACAAGCGGATGTTTTGAAAGGTGCGGGCAATGCCGGCTTGCGCCACCTCATGCACTGCGGTGGGTTGGTAAGACTGTCCCGCCAGCATGAAGCTGCCGCTGTCGGGTGTATACAAGCCGGTGATGACATTGAAGAAGGTGGTTTTGCCAGCGCCATTGGGACCAATCAAGCCATACACCTGACCAGCCTGAATCGTCATGCCCACCTCACTTAAGGCCTGCAAACCGCCAAAGCGTTTAGAGATACCTTCTACCTGCAACACCGGCGTGCTCACGGCTTGCCTTGACTGCTGGGCAAGACTTTGCTGTGGTCGGGTGCTGGCCACAAACCACGCGGACGCCACAGCATGATGACAATCATGGCCAAGGCAATCAGCAGTTGACGCAAGATAGCGGCATCCAAGCGCCCATCGGTCATGGCTTGCAAAGGCCCCGCCACATAACGCAACACCTCGGGCAAAGCCGACAACAAGACCGCACCCAAAATCACCCCCGGCAAATGGCCCAGACCGCCTAAGACTACCATCGCCACAATCATCACCGACTCCATCAGGCTGAAGGACTCGGGCGACACAAAACCTTGAAAGGAGGCAAACATCACGCCCGCCACACCACCGAAAGTGGCACCCATACCAAACGCCATGAGCTTGAGGTTACGGGTATTGATGCCCATGGCCTTGGCGGCAATCTCGTCCTCACGAATCGCCATCCATGCGCGGCCAATCCGCGAGGTTTGCAAACGGTAACAAATCAGCACACTCACCAAGACCAGCGCCAAGAACAGGTAGTAATACTGGGTGACGCTGGGGATCTCAATAAAGCCCAAATTTATTTTTTGCGACAAGGGGTGGCCCATGACCGTCATCGGGTCGATGGCACCCAAACCTTTGGGGCCATTGGTGATGTTGACGGGGCTGTCTAAATTATTCATGAACACCCGCACGATTTCACCAAAACCCAAAGTAACAATGGCCAAATAGTCGCCGCGCAGCTTCAAGGTGGGCGCACCCAATAAGACCCCAAACAAACCGGCCAAGCCCGCCCCTATGGGAATGACTGCCCACAAAGGCATGTGCAAGCCGTTGGGAAACATGGCGGCAATCCATGGGAAAGTGTCGGTGAGGTGTGGCGAGGCCAGCAGACCAAAGATATAGGCACCCACGGCAAAGAAAGCCACAAAACCTAAGTCAAGCAAACCCGCATAGCCCACCACAATGTTCAAGCCCAGCGCCAGCAATACATACAAGAGCGCCATGTCGGCGATCCGTACCCACGCATTGCCCACCGACTGCAACAACAAAGGCAGCAGCAACAGGCCAATGGCCCACAACACATACGCAGCGGGTTTGGCCTTGTTCATGCGCGGTCGGCCACCCGCTCGCCAAGCAATCCTGAGGGTCGCAAAGTCAGCATGATGATGAGCACCACAAACGCAAAAATATCAGCGTAATGACTGCCCAACACGCCGCCTGTGAGGTCGCCGATATAGCCCGAGGCAATCGACTCAATCAGCCCGAGCAAAATACCGCCCACCACTGCACCGGCCAAATTGCCAATGCCGCCAAACACCGCCGCAGTGAAGGCTTTGAGCCCAGGCAAAAAGCCCATGGCGTGTTGCACCGTTCCGTAGTTTGAGGCCCACATCACACCGGCCAAAGCGGCCAAGACCGCACCAATGATGAAGGTGGCTGAGATGATGGTGTCGGGACGCACGCCCATCAAGGTGGCAACTCGCGGGTTCTCGGCGGTGGCGCGCATGGCACGTCCCAAGCGGGTGCCGTTGACCAACCACATCAAAAGCGCCAGCGAAATCGCCGTGACTCCCAAAATCATGATTTGGGTTGGCGTAATGACCGCACCTCCGATATCGATGGGGTCAGCCGGCAACAAAGTGGGGAAGGCTTTGTAGTTGGGCTTCCAAATGATCATAGCCAAGGTTTGCAACAAAATAGACATGCCAATCGCTGTGATGAGCGGCGCCAACTTGGGTGCATCGCGCAAGGGACGGTAGGCAATCTTCTCTATCGCGAAGTTAAGCGCGGCAGCCACCCCGCAGGCCGCCAGCAAAGAGACCAGCAACATCAGCCACCCCGGCATGCCTGGCACATGCTCTTGCAATAAACCAATCACCGTCCAGCTGGTGAGAGCGCCCACCATCAACACCTCGCCATGTGCGAAGTTAATCAGTTTAATGATGCCGTACACCATGGTGTAGCCCAAGGCGACCAATGCGTACATGCTGCCCAAAACCAAGCCATTGATGATTTGCTGGAAAAAGATATCGATGGGGTGACTCCTAAAGGTGCGGGATTCTAGGCAAAAAAAAGCCCTCCGCTAGGGAGGGCTTACCCTGTTACGCGCCTTGAGATTAATCCTCAGCGTAGATGTCCACGTCTTTGGTTTCTTTGATGAACAAAGTACCAATGATGAAGGTGGCGCCCGCAATGATGATGGGGTACCACAAGCCGTTGTACATATTGCCGGTTTGCGCCACGATAGCAAAAGCCGTGGTGGGCAACAAACCACCAAACCAGCCGTTACCTATGTGGTAGGGCAAAGACATGGAGGTGTAACGGATGCGGGTGGGGAACATCTCAACCAACATGGCGGCAATAGGACCGTAAACCATGGTCACCAAAATCACCAAATAGGTCAGAATAGCAATGACATAAATGTTGTTCACTTTGGCTGGGTCAGCCTTGGCAGGATAGCCAGCCGCTTTCAAAGCAGCGCTCAAGTTAGCCGAGATAACAGCGTCTTTGCTTTTCTTCTCGTCCGACAGGTTTTTCAAAGCGTCTTCGGCGGACTTCACGGCTTTTGCGTTAACGGGCTCAACCGCTTTCAAATCAGCCAATTTCTTTTCAGCCACTTCTTTGGCCGCAACCACATCTTCTGGGGTGACCGTTGTTTTGATTTCCACTTCGCCCACTTTGATCAGCGCAGGTGTGCCAGCAGGCGCAATTTCGTTGGAATAGCTGACCGAGCTGGCCGCCAATTTTTGTTTGGCGATGTCACATGAAGAAGTGAATTTCACAGTACCCGTGGGGTTGAACTGGAAAGAACACTCACCAGGGTCAGCAATGACCACCACTTTGTTGGCTTGCTGAGCGGCATGCAAATCGGGGTTGGCCGCTTTGGTGAGTTGCTCGAAAACGGGGAAGTAGGTCAGCACCGCCAACAAACAACCCGCCATGATGATGGGCTTGCGACCAACTTTGTCTGACCAGGCGCCAAACAAGATGAAGAAAGGTGTTCCGATGATCAAGGACGCAGCCACAAACAAGTTGGCTGTGGCGCCATCAACCTTCAAGGACTGGGTCAAGAAGAACAAAGCATAGAACTGACCGGTGTACCAAACCACGGCTTGTCCCGCGGTTAGGCCAATCAAAGCCAAGATGACGATCTTGAGGTTTTTCCATTGGCCAAAAGACTCGGTCAAAGGCGCTTTGGAGGTCTTGCCTTCAGCCTTCATTTTCACGAAAGCAGGCGACTCGTTCATGGACAAGCGGATGTAAACGGAAACGCCCAACAAGGCAATAGACAACAAGAAAGGAATGCGCCATCCCCAATCGGCGAAGGCTTCTTCGCCAATGGCGGTGCGCGTTCCCAAAATCACCAACAAGGACAGGAACAGTCCCAAGGTGGCGGTGGTTTGAATCCACGCGGTGTAAGCGCCACGCTTGCCGTGCGGCGCGTGTTCGGCAACATAGGTGGCGGCACCACCGTACTCGCCACCCAAGGCCAAGCCTTGCAACAAGCGCAAAGCAATCAAAATAACCGGAGCGGCCACGCCAATGCTGGCGTAGGTGGGCAAGATGCCGACGATGAAGGTCGACAAACCCATGATGAGAATGGTGACCAAAAAGGTGTATTTGCGACCAATCATGTCGCCCAAGCGGCCAAAGAAAATCGCACCGAATGGTCGAACGATAAAGCCGGCGGCAAAAGCCAACAAAGCAAAAATAAAGGCAGAGCCCGCATCCAAACCGCTGAAGAACTGCTTGGCAATGATGGCAGCCAATGAGCCATACAAATAAAAGTCATACCACTCGAAGACGGTGCCAAGTGAGGACGCAAAAATAACTTTCTTTTCTTCCGATGACATCGGACGTTCGGCTTCTACGGTGGCCATTGGGTCTCCTAAGGTTTATAGGGCCCAGTGATTGGACCGTCTCGCATTGTGGTGATGTGTGCTTGCCAGCAACTGACTGCAAGCTGAACGAGTACTGACAAACCTAGTGCAAACCCTGTGCGCAGGTTTCATCATATGAATTAGCCATGTGTTTCTATGCACTCGCCCAGCCTCGCCCACATACGGTGTTGCTCCTGCGGACTGGCATAGCCCCACCGCGCAATCTCATCCAAGGTGCGTAAACACCCGGTGCATTCGCCGGTGCTGTCGTTCATTGTGCAAATCGACATACACGGTGACAAAGGGCGCTCGTCAACAGGGGTTTGTTGTACTGACAGCCAACGCTCGCGCAGCACATGCCAAGGGGTAGCGGGCAGGTTCATTTCAATCGGCCTGTACATCTAGGCGCAACAACGGCGCGCCCTCTGCCACTTGCTCACCCGGGGCAAACAAGAGTTCGGCCACGCTGCCCGCTGCAGGCGCGGACACGGTGTGCTCCATCTTCATGGCCTCCATGACCGCCAAGGCTTGGCCGGCTTTCACCTTGTCACCTACTTTCACCATGAATGACAAAAGCTTGCCGGGCATGGGGGCAGACAAGTTGCCACCTGCCGCCGCGTCTTGCGGGATATGGGCCAAGGGGTTGATGAGTTGCAAGCTGCAACGGCCCGCATCGGCAAACACATGGCGCTGGTCTTTGTAAGTGTAGACATGGGCGCTAAAGTGGTGAGGGCCCCATTGCAGCAAGAGTGCGCCGTTTTGAGCTTGCCAATGCAAGGAGTGTGTTGCGCCCCCAACTTGCAAAACCATCGCGCCATGGTTGTGCAGTGACAGATGGGCCATACAACGCGTGTCACCCAACGCAAATTCAAACCTGCGTTGGCTGCTGCCTTGCACAGTCCAGCCATCGGTGTGCGACCAAGGGTCTTGCCACCCCGACTTATTCGTACGGCTTGATTCCAAATCTTGTGCCACAGCCGCTGCCACGGCCCAGTCCACAGCCAAGGGCTGCTGGTTGAACAACACCTCTTTCTCGCGCTCTATCAAGGCCGTGTCCAATTGCGCTTGTACAAAAGAGGCGCTGCAAAGCACTTGCC
>JABMMR010000222.1 GCA_013205525.1 Burkholderiales bacterium
GGCATAGACCACCAAGCCGGTGAGCATGATGGGGCGTCTGCCCACTTTGTCGGAAAACGGCCCCCAAAACAGCTGAGAAATACCAAAGGCCAGCAACAAGCCGCTAAGGGTGTACTGCACCATGCCGACACTGGCTTGCAAGTCCAGCGCCATGCCTGGCAAGCCGGGTAAATACAGGTCGGTGGAGACGGGTTGCAAACCAATCGACAAGGCCAACAACAGAATCACCAAATTGGCGTGCATCAACGGCCTCTTAAAAATAACGCATCCAACTCCCGCATGCCCAACTGCCGCCAGGTGGGGCGGCCGTGGTTGCACTGGTCTGCGCGTTCGGTCACTTCCATTTGCCGCAGCAAAGCGTTCATTTCGGTGATTGTGAGCAGGCGGTTGGCGCGCACCGCCCCATGGCAGGCCATGGCTGCCAGCACATCGTCTTTGGCGCGTTGCAGCACATTGTGTGCATCGTGTTGAGACAACTCTGCCAGCACGCCTCGCGCCAGCGACACCGCGTCGCCCTTGGCCAGTGAAGCAGGCACAGTGCGCACCACCAGCGATTGCGCACCCAAGGCCTCGATGGTTAAGCCCAAGGCCGTCAAAGTGGCTGCATGTATTTCAGCGCTGGCCATCTCTTGGGGCGTGGCAACAAACGAGGCGGGTATCAATAAAGCTTGGCTTTGCAAATGCTGCGTCGTCAATTGTGTTTTCAACTGCTCGTAAACAATTCGTTCATGCGCTGCATGCATATCGACCACCACCAAACCTTGGGCGTTCTCGGCCAAGATGTACACGCCTTGCAACTGCGCCAAAGCCTTGCCCAGGGGCCATTCGCCTTGCGGCAAAGGTATGAATGCCGGTTCGTTGCTTTGTGTGTGCAAGGCCGTGGCTTGCCACAACTGGCCTAAGTCGTTGACCACATGCCCCTCTGCTGCGGGCTTCCAAGGCAGACCGGTTTGCAAGGGTGCAGAAGCACCAAACGACTGCAAAGCCGAGATGGCTTGGGCGCGGTCCGACATGCCCAGATTGTGCGAAGAAAAAATGCTGGTGGTGCTGGTGGTTTGGCCCGCACGCGACACCGACAAGGCTTGGTTTAAAGCGTGTTGCACCGCTTGGTGTATGTGGCGGCTGTCACGAAAGCGGACCTCGATTTTGGTGGGGTGCACATTCACATCCACTTGCGCGGGGTCTATGCTGAGGTACAGGGCATACACCGGTTGGCGTTGTCCATGCAAAATGTCTTCATAAGCGCTGCGCGCGGCGTGTCCGATCACGCGGTCGCGCACATAGCGGCCATTCACATAAGTAAATTGATGGTCGGCGCGGGAGCGGGCCGCGTCTGGCATACCAGCGCGCCCGGTGACCCGAATGCCCGAATACGCATGGTCGATGGCCACCGAGGCTTTGACAAATTCTTCGCCCAATACATCGCTCAGTCGGGCGTCTATGGCGTGCTCGTGCTTATGGGCACGCCACTGTCCCACCAGTTTACCGTCGTGCCACATCTCAAAACCCACATCGGGACGCGCCAGCGCATGGCGGCGCACAGACTCTTGGCAATGCGCCAGTTCGGTGGCGGTGGATTTCAAAAATTTACGTCGGGCAGGCGTACTGAAAAACAGTTCTTTCACCTCGACGGTACTGCCCACACTGCGGGCAGCAGCTCGCAATTCGCCGCTGCGTGCATCTAAATGCATGGCATGCTCTTGCTGGGCCGTGCGTGAGCTCAGGCTGAGTTCGCTTACTGCTGCGATAGCGGCCAAGGCCTCACCCCGAAAACCCATGGTGGCGACTGATTCAAGGTCGTGCAAATTACTGATCTTGCTGGTGGCGTGTCGGCGAAGCGCCAAGGGCATATCGGCGGGCAGCAAGCCCATGCCATCGTCTTCCACGCTGATGAGTCGCACGCCGCCTTCGATCAAACGCACCACCACCTGCGTGGCGCCTGCGTCCAAAGCGTTGTCAACCAGTTCGCGCACCACTGACGCCGGTCGCTCGACGACTTCGCCGGCGGCGATTTGGCTGATCAGTTCATCGGGGAGTTGGCGGATGGGGCTTCGCGCAGGGGAGGGGGCGTTCACGCTGAAGATTCTACGAGGGCGTATGGGCGAGCAAGATCCGGCGTGTCATCGGCGACAGTCATAATCTTTAACATGGACACTTTAAGCATACTTTTTGATTTCATTCTCCACATTGACCGCTATTTGGAGGTTTTTGTTCAAAGTTACGGTGTGTGGATTTATGCAATTTTGTTTCTGATTATTTTTGTTGAAACGGGTTTGGTGTTCATGCCGTTTTTGCCAGGCGACTCGTTGCTGTTTGTGGTGGGTGCCATGGCGGGGGCGGAATTGCTGAGTCTGCCGCTGGTGCTGTTGCTGTTGACCGCGGCCGCCATCTTGGGCGACCAATGTAATTATTTGATTGGCCGGCATTTTGGCCAGCGTTTGTTGCAAGCCAATACCCGTTGGTTCAACCGTAAAGCCTACGACCAAGCCCATGCGTTTTACGA
>JABMMR010000223.1 GCA_013205525.1 Burkholderiales bacterium
GTTGTACTCAATGGCCGCTGGCACCACTTGCGCTTTGGTAAGCTGCGCCAATTTGGCGGGCCCCGTTTGCAAAAAAACGCTTTGACCCATGAGCTGAAATTCATGCTCTGGCTTGTCTGCGCTTGGCTCGCGAACATCCAGCGCCACCGTGAGTACATGGTGCGGCTGCTTGAGCCAACGAACTGGGCCAATAGGGCTTTGGTCGGTGTAAAAAATAACAGGGGCGTTGCAACTTTCGGCAGAGCGCTTGTGAACACCTAGCCAAAACTCTTTTTCTTCAGCAGAGCAAAACTCTAAGTTTCGCCTAGACGCGATGGAAGTAATGAGTGCGCCACCACACAAATGATGCAGCGAGCCATTCATGAGCAACCAACTGCCGTGGTGCACAAAGACCACCACCACCGAGCCCTTAGACAAGGCCGCTTGGTAGTGCTGCGCGCCCTCAACCAACACATGCTTTCGAATGTAAGATTCACGGTAAACATGCGTCTCTTCGCACATAAACTGTCGATAGGCAGCCATGTCAAAAGGCAACGCCAATTGTGGCGGTCGAACTGGATCGACGCTAAGATTGGCAACGCGCAATGTGCGCCAATTTTTCAACCAAGAAGTTAGCTTTTGCCACATGCTGTTTAGTTAAATACCGTGATATTGTTTGCCCAATGATAAAACATCGTTACGCCCACGAAATTGACCCCAATGGTGGCAGTGCGGCTGCCGTGCTGGCTCGCATGGTCGAACCTGGCCAGCGGGTGCTAGAGTTGGGTACGGGCCCCGGCACTGTCACGCGTATTTTGCACGACAAGGGGTGCAAGGTGACTGGCGTGGAAATGGACCCCGACACTTTGGCCACTTGCGCGCCCTTTTGTGAGCGCACCCTGCAGGCCAACTTGGAGGACCCCCTTTGGTGGCAACCACTAGAAGGCGAGAAGTTTGAAGTTATCATTTGTGCAGATGTGCTGGAGCACCTGCGAGATCCCCGACCCTTGCTTGAAAAGCTGCCTGTTTTTTTAAGGGAGGGCGGCTGTGTGCTGATGTCGCTGCCCAACGCATCACACCTGACCATTGTGGCCAGTTTGTTGGGCGGCCGATTTCCGTATCAAAAAAATGGGCTGCTTGACAACACCCACCTTAAGTTTTATGGACGTGAAGACCTTGATGCCTTGCTGCGGGAATGCGGATTTTTATGGCAACACTGGCACACAGTGCAAGTTGACCCCTCACAAGCCGAGCTGAAACAATACTGGAACGACTTAGAAGCGTCAGACCAAGAGTTTTTAAAAGCCCGCGGTGCCGATGGCATGGTTTACCAACACGTAGTCAGGGCTTTTCCCACCAGCGCTGCTGGACATCTGAATAAATTACAAAAAGATCTGATGGAACTAGAACAATCTCACCGCGCCGAAGTTTCACGCATGTATGAGAAATTTGAGTTTGAAAAGCAGGCCTGGCTTGTAGAACAAGCAAGCGTCGCAGATCGGACTAAGGCAGAAGCTAAGCAAAAAGAACTTGAATTCAATTCGCAAATGAACTTATTGCTAGAGGTTCAGGAAAACACCCAAAATACTCTCGCCTGGACTGAAGGTCAGTTGGACAACCACAAACATTCAATGCAGGAACTGACGACAGAAATTCTGTCACTTAAAACATCAACATCCTGGCGCATGACAGAACCATTGCGGACTTTGCTGCGCAAGATTTCTGGTTAACTAGCGCCGAATTCGGCGCCAAATAGACGCCCACTTTTTGAGCGGGTGGTACAAATTCCGAAGCAATGGGGTAGACAAGAACACTTGCTTGAGCCAAGAAGTTGGTACACCCGCCACTTGGTTTTGGCGTGAAATTTCCTCAACAATTTGTCGAATTTCTGGCAATGTGAGCTCCACCTTCAACAGGTCGTGCTTTGTTTTTGCCTTGGCGTAATAGTCATCCAATACAGCTTGCCTTTTCAACGCTTTTTCTAATTGGTCTGGCACCCGGTAAAGAGAAGTGACTTTGGAAATCAGTTTGAAATCACTCTTTAATGAATAGCGAA
>JABMMR010000224.1 GCA_013205525.1 Burkholderiales bacterium
CGCTATTCGCAAAACTGTCCAAGATATTAACGCCTAGCTTGATGAAATAACACCCGATAGCAAGCCCACAAGCCATTGAGCCTTCGCAGACTTTAGGTATTGGGCCCCACATCCAAGCCCTGTGGCTGGTAACTAGCCCAGACCTTATCAATACGTCGGCCGTCTAAATCGACCACCTCAAAACGCCAACCCGCTGCATAACTGGCTTCGCTAACTTGCGGCAACCGGCCAGAGACAGCCAAAATCAAACCCGCCAAGGTGTTGTAGATGGCTTCGTCTTCTTGCGGTAAAGATTTGATATTCAAGCGTGATTTAAGCTCTTGCACAGGCATCATGCCGTCGAGCAACCAACTGCCGTCCTCGCGTTGAACCGCCCAAGAAGTGTCGTCTGCATTGGTTTGCACCAGTTCACCGGTGATAGCTTCGAGCAAGTCGCGGGGTGTCATCAGACCTTGCACCACGCCATATTCATCCACCACCAAAACCATGCGCCCCCCCCCGCTGGGGTTGGCTGTTTCCTTGCCTTGATGGGGATGGCGAAACTGCGACAACATATCCAGTCCACTGAGTGTTTCGGGGACAAAGACAGCAGGCTCCATCCATTGGCTGATAGGTTCTAGCGACAATCGGTTTTGCAACAAACTCGCCATGCTGACCACGCCCAAAACGTCATCCAAACCTTCGCGACAAACGGGATACCAAGAGTGCGCTTGCAATATCGATAAAGACTCGACTGCCTGCTGGGTAGAGAGTTGGCTGTCAAGCCAGACGATATCGGTGCGCGGCACCATGATGGAGGGCAAGGCTCGCTCATCTAAGTGAAAAACATTTTTCACCATTTGATGCTCATGGTGTTCAATCAAACCGGCGTCCACACCTTCAACCAAACTGGCACGAATTTCCTCTTCGGTCACTGTCCGCTGCTGATGCGCATCTATACGCAATAAATGCAAAATAACGGAAGTGGTCTTTGACAAAAAGTGCACCAATGGACTGGCCATCATGGCGATGGTGAGCATCAGCGGCGCAGTCCATCTGGCGACGGTTTCAGGGAACAACTGGCCTATGCGTTTGGGCACCAATTCACCCAACAATATCGTGTTGACGGTGATGAGGGTCACCACCAAGGAGGTGGCCAAAATGCCAGCCGCCGGTGCCAAGACAGGCCATGTCGATAACCAAGCCGACAAACTGTTGCTAAAGGCGGCTTCACCCACAATGCCATTGATCACACCCAAAGTCGTGATGCCAATTTGAATGGTGGATAAAAACTCTGTCGGCCTATTTTGCAGCGCCAAAGCGGCTTTGGCACCGTAAGCGCCGGCGGCCTCAAGCTCGCTGAGCAAAGTCTTGCGGCTTGATGCCAGTGCCATCTCTGACATCGCAAACACGGCGTTCAAAAGGGTTAGGAAGAAAATCAGCAATATATCCATGGCTTCAGATAGCAAAAAATCTGTAGTGTTGAGGGTTAATTGAATCTAGGACAATCATGCCATGGCACTTTACTTGATTGGCGACGTACAAGGCTGCGACAGCGCTTTGGGGCAATGGCTCGCCCAGGTGGGTTTTTCTCCCAGCAGAGACACGGTATTTCTTTTGGGGGACTTGGTCAACAGAGGGCCAGACAACCTCGGGGTGTTGCAGCGCCTGAAAAGCTTGGGGCAAAGTGCACGCTGCCTGCTTGGCAACCACGACTTGCATTTGATGGCTATACATCTGGGTATTCAGCCACTCAAAAAGGGGGACACTGTTGCCGATATTTTGCAAGCACCAGATCGGCATGATTTGATTGACTGGTTGCGCCATCAGCACTTGGCCATGCATGAAGAGAATGTGCTCATGGTTCACGCTGGCGTCTTGCCGCAATGGGATGTTGCACAAACCCTTGAACTGGCTGCAGAAGTGGAAACGGTTTTGCGAGGCCCTGACTGGCAAAATTTCATCACGCAGATGTATGGCAACTCGCCTACGGCTTGGAGCCCCTCGCTTGGCGGTGTAGAACGGTTGCGGGTGATTGTGAATGCATTGACCCGACTGCGCTTTTGCACCGCTGAGGGTGAAATGGAATTCAAGCACCACTCGGATGCAACGCAAGCGCCCACTGGATTTATGCCTTGGTTTGATGTGCCGCATCGCCAAACACAACAAGCCTGTATCGCTTTTGGTCATTGGTCTAGCTTGAAGCCCATGCACAGAAGTGATGTCATCGAACTCGACACGGGTTGTGTCTGGGGCAAATGCTTGAGCGGATTGCAACTGAATGCCCATGGCACAGGTGTTCATCAACGGCACCACATAGACTGTCAAGCTTTTGCAAAGTCCGGCCACTGATTGCCGGCGCAACTTCATCAAGAGGTGGTTTTGAACAAAGCAGCAACTGTGCGCTTAGGTTTGATGTTGGGTGAAATTCCACCCCTAGCGGGCGCGGGTATGTCCCTTGCCGCGGCCACGGAACTCCCCTCTGCTGCAGCAGACGGTGTGCTTGCCTCGTAAGGCTTATCAAAAAAGGGATCCACAGGAGCCGCCAAAGGTGCGAAGCGGGTACGGCGCGGGCGGTCTTCTTCGGCTTCGCGAGGGCGCCTGGCAGGCGCGCGCTCTGGGTCTAAGTCCAAAGAAGTAAAGTCGATTTTTTGTTTGGTCAGTTTTTCAATATCAGAGACCAAGCGTAAATCTGAAGCAGACGCAAAACTGACCGCCAAACCTTCTGCGCCGGCTCGTCCGGTGCGGCCTATGCGGTGAATATAGTCTTCGGCATTGAAAGGCACATCAAAATTGAAAACTGCGGGTACATCTTTGATGTCCAAACCACGTGCAGCCACATCGGTACACACCAGCAAATCGACCTCGCCTTTTTTAAAGGATTCCAAGGCTTTCAAACGTTCGTCTTGGCTTTTGTCACCATGCAATGCCGCGGTTCGCAAACCGTCATTTTCAAGCGACCGGGCCAAGCGCGCACAACCCAGTTTGCTGTTGACAAAAACAAAGGCTTGGGAAATTTCTTTTTGCTTCAAAATTTGTTTCAAAGCACGCCGTTTATCGTCTTCGTTGATGTTGAAAAACAGTTGCGTCACGGTAGACGCGGTTTGGTTGGGCCGCGCCACTTCAATGGTCACCGGGTTTTGCAAATAACTCGAAGCCAAGCGTCTGATTTCGGGTGAAAAGGTTGCCGAAAACAACAGCGTTGTACGCTGCTTGGGTAAATAACTCAGAATGCGCTGTAAATCGGGCAAGAAGCCAATATCCAACATACGGTCGGCTTCATCCAGCACCACATATTCCACTTGATTTAACACAGCGGTTTTGGCTTCAATATGGTCTAGCAACCTGCCAGGTGTAGCCACCAACACCTCAACGCCTCTTTTCAATTCAGCGGTTTGAGGTTTCATGTCCATGCCACCAAACACCACCGCACAACGAAGTTGGGTGTACTTGGCATAAAGCTTGACTTGCTGGGCTACTTGGTCGGCCAATTCCCGCGTGGGAAGCAGCACCAAGGCTCGCACAGGATGGCGTGCAGGAGAGGTAGAGGTATTTTCATGCGCGAGCATGCGTTGCAACAGTGGCAGCGAAAAAGCTGCGGTTTTACCTGTGCCGGTTTGCGCGGCGCCCATGACATCTTGGCCGGACAAGACCACCGGAATAGCTTGAGCCTGAATAGGCGTCATGGTTTCGTATCCCATTTCGGCGACCGCTTTGGCCAAATTGGGTGCTAACTGCAATTGCGAGAATGAATTCATATAGAGTGAGATTGTCGCACTCTAGGCGCGCGGCAAAGTCACCCCCACTTGGCCTTGGTATTTACCGCCTCTGTCTTTGTAGCTGGTCTCACAAACCTCGTCGCTCTCAAAGAACAGGACTTGGGCGCATCCCTCACC
>JABMMR010000225.1 GCA_013205525.1 Burkholderiales bacterium
CCCGTGAAGTTGGCTTATTCCAGCCGCAACCGCTCTGCGTCTATCCGCATTCCCCATGTGGCTTCAGACAAAGCGCGCCGCATCGAAGCGCGTTTTCCCGATCCCATGGCCAATCCTTACCTGTGCTTTACCGCATTGATGATGGCCGGTCTTGACGGTATCGAAAACAAAATTCACCCCGGTGAAGCTGCCACCAAAGACCTCTACCATTTGCCACCCGAGGAAGACGCGTTGGTGCCAACCGTCTGTCACAGTTTGGACCAAGCGCTGGAGTATTTGGACAAGGGCCGTGCGTTCTTGACCAAAGGCGGCGTGTTCACCGACAGCATGATCGATGCCTACATCGAACTCAAAATGCAAGAAGTCACACGTTTTCGCATGGCCACCCATCCGGTGGAATTCGATATGTATTACTCACTCTGAGCCACAGGTCGTGTAGGCTAGAAAAAAGGGCGGCCAAGTGCCGTCCTTTTTTTTGGGGTGGTGAGGTGCACAGTTCCCCTAGTACACAGCCTCATTTGGAAGGACACTTGCAAGCATGAAACATGGGGGCTTATTCATAGGTTTGGCATATGCGCTGAGTTATGTGCTGAGTGGCAGCAACGTGCTGGGCAATGAAGCGCCCGTGTGGCGCTGCGGCAATATGTACACCAACCAGCCCCGGGCAGATCAATCTTGCGAATCGGTCACTCTCAGCACGCGGGAAGAAACCCAAGTGCCGCAACCTTTGCGACCGCCAACACCGGCCAGCAAAACCACTGCCCCACGAGTGAATAGCTTGGCGCAGCGCGAACGCGATGGGCAGGCCAAGGATATTTTGAATAACGAACTCAAGCGTTTGAATGAACGCTGTCAAGCAGCAACGCAAAGCACCGCGCAGCAGCGTTGTGCCGCCGACCAAGCCGCCCTGAAACGCGAGCTGGCGCGTTTGCCCTGAAACACAGCATGACTATGGAGCGCTTTGCAGCTTTGGATTTATTGGCCACCTTGGTGCTGGTGGTGCAGGCAGACGACCGCGTGCTGTTTGCCAATGCCTCTTTTGAAGATGTGCTGGGTTTGTCAAGGCGCAACTTGCAAGCCACCGATGCGGCGGCGTTGTTTGTCGATGCACCCGCTATGCGCCACGCCTTGGCGGGCGCCAGACGCCACGATTTCTCAGCCTTGCGTTTTGATGATCAACTTAAACGCTTGGGAGCAGAGCCCTTTGCGGTGCATGTGGTGGTCGCGGCCACCGACACCCCGGATGAAGTGCTGCTGGAGTTACTGCCCCTAGAAACCCAGTCTCGCCAAGACCGCGAGGAGCGGCAAATGGAGCAGGCGCAGGCCAACAAGGAATTGATTCGCAATTTGGCGCATGAAATCAAAAACCCTTTGGGCGGCATCCGTGGCGCGGCGCAGTTGTTGCAACTTGAACTCGACTCTCGCGACTTGACCGAGTACACGCAAGTGATTGTGCGCGAGGCCGATAGATTGCAAACCTTGGTGGACCGCTTGCTTGCTCCCCACCGACGCCCGCAGGTGGTGGGCAACGTCAATATCCACGAGGTCTGCGAGCGGGTGCGAACGCTGATCTTGGCCGAATTTCCCAAGGGCTTGCAGGTGCGGCGCGACTATGACACCTCGCTGCCCGAATTTCGTGGCGATGTGGAGCAACTGATTCAAGCCGTGCTCAATATCGCTCACAACGCAGCCTTGGCACTCAAACAGCGCATTGCTTTGGGAGACGCGCAAATTATTTTGGCCACCCGCATTGCGCGGCAAATCACTTTTGTTAAAAAGCGCTTTCGCTTGGCACTGGAATTGCATGTGATTGACAACGGCCCAGGCATTCCCGAGGACATCCGTGAGCGCTTGTTTCATCCCTTGGTCTCGGGACGCGACGGCGGCTCGGGACTGGGCTTGAATTTGGCGCAATCCTTTGTGCAACAGCACCAAGGCATGATTGAATGTGAAAGTCAGCCAGGGCGAACGGATTTCAAAATTTTGATCCCCTTGCCCTGATCAGAGTAAAACGCCTAGGCGCATGAAACAAGGTGAAGTAAAGCGATGAAACCTATTTGGATTGTTGACGACGACCAGTCCATCCGCTTCGTGCTCGAAAAAGCCTTGATGCGCGAAGACCTGCCCACACGCAGCTTCACCCATCCGCGTGAGGTTTTACAAGCGCTGGATGCAGTGACACCTGAAGAGTCACCGCAAGTGCTGGTGAGTGACATCCGCATGCCAGGCGGCTCGGGCCTGGATTTGCTGTCGCAGGTGAAAGCGCGAATGCCGGGTTTGCCAGTCATCATCATGACCGCGTATTCCGACTTAGACAGCGCAGTGTCAGCCTTCCAAGGCGGTGCATTTGAGTACCTGCCCAAGCCGTTTGACCTCACCAAAGCCATCGAGTTGATTCGCCGTGCAGTGGAAGAAAGTCAGCGCGAACAAACCAGTGCCACCAATGTGGACAGCACGCCTGAAATGCTGGGCCAAGCCCCCGCCATGCAAGATGTGTTTCGCGCCATTGGGCGTTTAAGCCAAAGCAATGTCACCGTGATGATTACCGGCGAATCGGGCTCGGGCAAAGAG
>JABMMR010000226.1 GCA_013205525.1 Burkholderiales bacterium
GGTGCTGGGCGTGGTCGCTTCTTGCACCGCAAAACCGCCCAGCGCCAAGCGCCACTCGTAGGCCACCACTTGCACGGCACTGGCCAAATTGAGTGAGCCAAAGCGTGGGTCGGTGGGAATGCTTAAAGACGCATGGCAACGGTAAACATCTTCGTTTTTCATCCCAAAGCGCTCAGAGCCAAACAAAAACGCCATGCCACCTGCACCTTGCGGTTCGAGCAAGCTGGCAAAGTGCTCACGCGGTGCGCGCGTAGGTGGGCCAAAGTCACGCGGCGTCATGGCGGTGGCGCACAAATGCGTCATGCCTTCCAAGGCTTCGTCAAGGGTGGCAACGATGAGGGCTTTCTCCAGCACATCTAAAGCACCGCTGGCGCGTTGTATGGTCTCCTCGCGGCGCAGCACATTGGCCCAGCGCGGCGCAACCAATACCAAGTCGTCAAAGCCCATCACCCGCATGGCGCGGGCTGTCGCGCCGACATTGCCGGCATGGCTGGTATCAATCAGGATGAAGCGGGTGTGCATAGGGACTAAAATAAAGTCTATTGTCGTCGCCCGCTTTGTCGGGCGTGCTTTTTGGGTTTCTCACGCAGCACTTCTGCGCACAACACAGGCCTGCTGCATATTGCCATGATCGCTTCCTCCTCCTTCATACACCCCATGCTCAACGTTGCCATCAAAGCGGCACGTGCTGCGGGTGTCATCATCAACCGCGCAGCACTGGACGTGGAGTCGGTTCGGGTCTCGCAAAAAATGGCCAAAGACTTTGTCACCGAAGTCGATCAGGCCAGTGAAAACATCATCATCGATACCCTGCTCACCGCCTACCCCGACCACGGCATCTTGGCCGAAGAGTCAGGTCAAACCCACGGCAACCCGCAGTCCGAGCACATCTGGATCATCGACCCCTTGGACGGCACCACCAATTTTATTCATGGTTTTCCTTTTTATTGCGTCTCCATCGCTTTGCAAAGCAAGGGACGCATCGAGCAAGCCGTGGTTTACGACCCCACCCGCAACGATTTGTTCACCTCCACACGCGGCCGCGGTGCGTTCATGAATGACCGGCGACTGCGGGTGAGCAAACGCATCAACTTGGAAGAGTGCCTCATCAGCACTGGCTTCCCCTTTCGCCCCGAAGACGACATCGCCACCTACCTCAAGCTGGCCTCTGAAGTCATGCAACGCACCGCTGGCCTGCGCCGCCCCGGTGCCGCAGCCTTGGACTTGGCCTATGTGGCAGCCGGGTTTTGCGATGGTTTTTTTGAACTAGGCTTGCACCCCTGGGACATGGCCGCCGGGAGTTTGTTGATTACTGAAGCCGGCGGCTTGGTGGGCAACTTCACCGGTGAAGCCGACTACCTGTACCAGCGCGAATGCATGGCCGCTAACCCAAAAATTTACGCGCAACTGGTGGGCTTGCTCAAGTCGTATTCCAAGTTCGCGGGGGTGGAAGAAAAAACCCACACCGCCAAGTTGGTGGGGCAGTTGCGCAAAGACTTGGGCAGTGGCGAGTAAATGACCCAGCACTCGGTGTGACCATGGCCGACTTATCCCAGCACACCCCCATGATCGCCCAGTACCTGGGCCTCAAAGCGGACTTTCCCCACACCTTGCTTTTCTACCGCATGGGGGATTTTTACGAGCTGTTTTTTGAAGACGCAGAAAAAGCCGCTCGCCTGATGGACATCACCCTCACGCAACGCGGCCAGTCGGCGGGGCAGCCGGTGGTGATGGCGGGCGTGCCGTTTCATGCGCTGGACAACTACCTCGCCAAACTGATCAAGCTGGGCGAGTCTGTTGCCATTTGCGAGCAAGTGGGTGAGGTAGGCGGCAAAGGACCGGTGGAGCGCAAAGTGGTGCGGGTGGTGACACCTGGCACTTTGACCGACGCCGAACTGCTGAACGACAAAACCGAGGCCTATGTGCTGGCGGTTCATGCCAGTGAACGTGCGGGCAAGCCGCAAGGCTGCGGCTTGGCTTGGCTGAGCGTGACTGAAGGCGAGCTGCGCTTGGGCGAATGCGCTGCGGACGAGTTGCCCGCATGGATTGCCCGCATCGCACCCAGTGAGGTGATTTTCAGCAGTGAACTGCCCGCGCATTTACGCCCGTTGTTGGCCGCCGCTTCAGTGAAAAGCGAGCGTCCTGCGTGGGAGTTCGACGCCGCTTTGGGGCAACGCAAGTTGCTGAGTCAACTGCAAGCTGCCAGCCTCACTGCTTGGCAAGCGCAAGATTTGGCCCAAGCCCACGCCGCCGCTTCGGCTTTGCTTGCCTATGCCGAACACACCCAAGGACGCAGCCTCAGCCATGTGCAAAAAATACGGGTTGAACGCAATGAGGAACGCATAGACCTGCCGGCCACCACGCGGCGCAACTTGGAACTTACCCAAACCCTGCGCGGCGAAGATAGCCCCACGCTGTTCTCGCTGATGGACACCTGCATGACCGGCATGGGCAGCCGTTTGCTTAAACGCTGGCTGTTGGAGCCGCCTCGCGAGCGCAGCTTGGCGCAGCAACGCTTGGACGCCATCGCTTCCTTACAAGGCGAGCATGGCGCGGGGGTGTGGCGAGAACTGCGAAGCGCCTTGAAAGGTTTGGGAGACGTGCAACGCATCAGCGCGCGCATTGCTTTGCGCCAAGTGCGTCCCCGCGAATTGGTGGCGCTGGGCGCGGCCTTGCAACGAGCCAGCGCCCTGCCCGCGTTGCTCAAGCCGGCTTTGCAAACCCCTTGGTTGAACACCTTGTCTGCCGCTTTGCAAGCGCCGCCTGAATGTGCCGAATTGCTGCAGGCAGCTTTGCTGCCCGAGCCCTCGTCCATGGTGCGCGACGGCAATGTGATCAACCACGGCTTTGACGCCGAGCTAGATGAGTTGCGCGGCATTCAACACAACAGCGATGTATTTTTACTCGAGCTTGAAGCCCGTGAACGCGAACGCACAGGCATTGCCAACCTGAAAGTGCAATTCAACCGTGTGCATGGTTTTTACATTGAGGTCACCCAAGGCCAGTTGGAGCGCGTGCCTGACAACTACCGCCGTCGCCAAACCTTGAAGAACGCCGAGCGCTTCATCACCCCCGAACTGAAAACCTTTGAAGACAAAGCTTTGTCTGCGCAAGACCGCGCTTTGGCACGTGAAAAATACCTGTTTGAGCAACTGCTCGACAGCTTGCAAGGCTTTGTGTCGGCCTTGGGCCAAGTGGCTTGGGGTTTGTCAACGCTGGATGTATTGGCAGCGCTGTGCGAACGTTCGCTCACCCTGAACTGGTGCGCCCCAGAATTGGTGAACACGCCAGGCATTGCCATCACGCAGGGGCGGCATCCGGTGGTGCAGGCGCGACTCGCTGAGAGCGGGGTCAACTTCATCGCCAATGACACGCAGCTGGGCCCCGCGCAGCGCATGCAAATCATTACCGGTCCCAATATGGGCGGCAAGTCCACCTATATGCGGCAGGTGGCGCTGATCGTGCTCTTGGCCAGCATAGGTAGCCATGTGCCCGCCACGGCTTGCCGGTTGGGACCTATAGACGCCATCCACACCCGCATTGGCGCGGCTGACGATTTGGCCAACGCCCAATCCACCTTCATGCTGGAGATGACCGAGGGGGCGCAAATTTTGAACAACGCCACGCCACAAAGCTTGGTGTTGATGGACGAGATTGGCCGCGGCACCTCCACTTTTGATGGCTTGGCTTTGGCCAGCGGCATCGCCACTTATTTGCACGACAAAACACAGGCCTACAGCTTGTTTGCCACGCATTATTTCGAGCTGACCGAGTTCGCCGCCAGCCACCGCGCGGCAGTGAATGTGCATGTGAGCGCGGCAGAAAGTGGCAACGATGTGGTGTTCTTGCATGAGATTCAAGCAGGCCCCGCCAGCAAAAGCTATGGCATTCAAGTGGCGCGTTTGGCAGGCATGCCCACCGCTGTGTTGAACCATGCCAAACACGCTTTGGCAGCGCTGGAGACGGATGCGCAAGCCAGTCGCGCCCAGGTGGATTTGTTTGCCCCGCCGCCTGATGCTTTGGACAGCGGCCCCAGCCCCTTGCAAGCCGCCTTGAACAACATCGACCCCGACACCCTGAGCCCGCGTGAAGCGCTGGACGCGCTTTACGCTTTAAAGAAATTGACATGACCACTGCGACAGCCAGACCCACCCCCGCCGGCACACCGCTGGTGCTTTTTTTCCACGGCAACAGTTTCCCGGCCAGTACCTACAGCGTCATGTTGAATGAGTTACGTCGCCGTGGTTTGCAAGTGCATGCCTTGGAAAAAATTGGCCACAACCCCGCATTTCCAGTCAGCAGCAACTGGCCGCATTTGGTGGAAGAGGTCAAAGCCTTTGCCCAACCCTTGGTGGACGCGCACACCGGCTCCGTGGTCTTGGTCGGCCATTCGCTGGGCGGTATTCTGAGTTTGATGCTGGCGGCGCAGTACCCTCATCTTGCCCATGCGGTGGTGATGGTAGATGCACCCGCCGTGGCGGGTTGGCAAGCGAATTTGTTGCACTTATCGAAAAAATTGTCATTCACCGCCAAGTACTCCCCAGGTGCGGTCAGCCACAAAAGGCGCAACCAATGGACGTCCTTAGACGAGGTGCGCAAGCATTTCGCGGGTAAGAAAAATTTTGCCAACTGGCAAGCGCAGGTGATAGAAGACTACATCACCCATGGCACACAAGAGGTGACGGTGGAGGGGCAAGTGCGCAGAGAGTTAAGTTTTTCCCGCGAGATTGAAACCCAAATCTACAACACCGTGCCCCATCATTTAGAAGCGCTCATCAAGCGTCACCCGCTGAAATGCCCTGTCAGCTTGGTGGCCGCGCGGCATTCCCGTGAAATAAAAATAGCAGGCATTGAGTTCACCAAGCGCATCACCAAGGGCCGCATCACCACCATCGATGGCACGCACTTAGTCCCCATGGAAAGCCCTTTAGCGACTGCGGCGGCGGTGGAGGCCGCCATATTAAATATGCTGGGCCCCGTGCTGGCCAAACACTAAGGCTGCCAGACCACCCAACCGCTGTAAGCGGTAGCCAAGACCACCACACCAAAAGCGATGCGGTACCAAGCAAACACCACAAAGCTGTGGGTGGCGATATAGCGCAGCAGCCAACGCACACAAGCCCAAGCACTTAAAAACGAGAACAGCAAGCCGACTGCAAACATGGGCACATCAGCCATGCTGAGCAGCGCACGTTCTTTGTAAAGGCTGTAAGCACCAGCGCCTATCAGCGTGGGAATGGCCAAGTAAAAAGAGAAGTCAGTGGCCGCTTTGCGACTCAAGCCCAGCAACATGCCGCCTATGATGGTCGCACCGCTTCGGCTGGTGCCTGGAATCATGGCCAAGCATTGCACCAAACCCACCTTCAAGGCGTCCCAAGGCGTCATGCTTTCCACGTTGATGATGCGCGAATGGTCATCGGGGTGGCCTTCATGCAAAGGTTTGCGACCCCAGCCTTCCACCCACAAAATGATGATGCCCCCAATGATGAAGGTAGACGCCACCACGGTGGGCGTGAACAAATGCGCTTTGATGACCTTGCCAAACAACAGGCCCAGCACCACAGCAGGCACAAAGGCGATGAAGACATTCAGGGCAAAACGGCGGGCCAAGCGCTGCGTGGGCAGCGCAAGGACGGTGCTGGAAATTTTTTCCCAATAAACAATGATGACGGCCAAGATGGCACCGGTTTGTATAGCGATGTCAAAGACCTTGGCCTTTTCGTCGTCAAAACCTAGCAAAGCGCCGGCGAGGATGAGGTGACCAGTGGACGAGATGGGCAAAAACTCGGTCAAACCTTCCACGATGCCCATCATCGCGGCTTTCAAAAGCAACATCAAATCCACAACGTATCCTTTTGATTAATTGGGGTTTATTCTAGGCAACCTGTATTTATGGGTGTCAAACGCCAGATAACACCACATCCATGGCGGCTATCAATAAATGCGATTGAGGCGACAAGTTACCCACCATTTGACGCAAGCTCCTTGCAGGTAAGGGGGCAGCGTAATGCGCCAGCGCTCTAAGCTTTTGTCCGCTAACCGTGACTAAAGGACACAGCTTTTCAGGTACCTTGTCAGCAAAATCTATTTTTTGGCCAAGGGCATGACAAGGCGTGTCGCCAAGGCATCCAGCAAATCGCTTTGCAACACCACCACATACGGAATGCCTTTGTCTGCACTCTCGCTGGGGTTGGCGAAGACGTCAAATTGCGCCACAGCGGTTTACCAAGGACGCAAATCAGCGCCGGGTATGCCGTGGGTTTCGACCCACGCGTTTTGTGCAGCTATCCATTCGGCAAATTCAGATTCAAACTGCTGCTTGCGAGTCGCTAAGCTGTCGGTGTTTTGGTTGGCTTGCAAGGCTCGGTATTGGTCAACCGACAGGATGACCGTGTCAATCTGCCCCGCTTTTTCAACAAACACAGGTTCTTTCTTGGCCTGAGCGCAAATGCTGCAAAATCTGTTTTTGGCTTCGGTGGCGGTGATTTGCATGTCAACTCCTATAGATTAGCCATTTTAGCTAAAGCGGAAGGGAATGACAATATCGAATATGCGCATTATTTAGATACTGAACAACTCCGAATGCATTCCCGCCCGCACGAAGTTAATGCGCTTATCGGCCACTTGGTAAATCAGCAAAAAATCCCCACCAATTTGGCATTCACGGTGGTCTGACCAGTCGCCCTAACGGCCTTGGCTGCACCGCGCCATGGGCTATGCCTATGCCACCCTGATGCTGCTGGCAGCTGCCAGTGCTTGCTTTATTCTCGATTTCAATTTACCCAATATCCATGGTTTCACGCTTATTCATTTGCTGATTCCGGTCACGCTGGTCAGCTTATGGGTCGCTTTTCGCGCCATCGCAAGAAAAGATTTTGTGACACACCGCATCACCATGCAGTCGCTGTATGTGGGCGCATGCTTGATTGCTGGTGGCTTTACATTGCTGCCCTCACGTTATCTGGGCAACTTGATTTGGCGTGAAAAGTTGGGGTGGTTTTAGGATTTGACATCCGAGCCTAGCCTTCAAACCCGTGATTTGGCATAGAGCGCATAACAACTTCTCAAATGGTGCCGTTTTGCGCAAAAAGCTGCGCCCAAGCATCGCGTGGGCTGAGCAGCTGCATTTCACCTTGTAGGCCCCAACTCAACACGCGGCGGTCGCCGGTGATAAAGACGCTTGCCCCTGCAGCCTGTGCCGCTCGCACTAAGCGAGCATCAGGGTCATCGGCGGGATCAGCCACATCCGGCGTGCTGGCCGCCACAGACCAAATGGTGTCAAAAAGTGTCAATGCTCGCGGAACATGTGGAAATTTGCGCAGCAACACCGCATGGGCCTCTTGCTGCACCAAAGGGGTGGTGAGCAGCCATTCGCGCTGGTGGCATTCAATCAAAATCGCTTCGCACAAGCCGGAGAACACCGTGGCGGAAAGCCACACATTGGTGTCCAAAAAAACCCTCACAAAGCATCCGCCAAGATGTCGTCTTCAGTCAGCCACCCGGCTTGCCGCGCAGCGCCACCCAGTTCGGCCTGCGACGCCTGCAAAGCCTGGCGCAGCCGATAAGTGCGCAAGGAGTCTGCAAGCAGTTCGCGCACCACTTCGCTTTTGCTTTTGCCTGTTTGCTCACAAGCCAATTGCAAATCGCGCTCTTCGCTATCGGTCAAACGCACAGTGAGTGTGCTCATTTCTATCCTTTCAGCGCCAAATTCAAAGGATGGCTTTTGTACGACATCGTAATACATCATTTTAAACCTTGCAAATCCCCATGAACACAAACGACAAAACTCATAGAAATGGCCTTAGCTCAGGGATAGGATCTACCAAACCTCCAGCTTCAATCGCTGCTTTGGAATGTTTGCAAACGCTTTGTCGCGACTGACCAAGGTGGCTTTCAAAGCAACCGCATGGGCGGCAATCATCATGTCAAAGTCGCTCAAGTTAATGCCCTGAGCTTCCAAATGACTGCACAGTTCGCCATAACAGGTGGCGGCAGTTGCATTCCATGGCAACACGTCCATGTGCAACAGCACTTGCGTGAGCGCATTGCGCAGAGCCATGGACTGTCCTCTGCGCTGAATGCCATATTCAATTTCAGCCAAAGTCACGCTGGAGATGGCGGCTTGACCTATGGGTAACTTAGCCAAGCGCGCCAACAGTTTGGCGTCTCGCCCCTGCATGATGTGGCTGATGACATGGGTGTCCAACAAGTAGCGTTGGGTCATTTCTTTGCCGTATCAAATGGATCATGGCGAGCGCTGGTTTGGCGGCGCTCAATCAATAAGTCTTCACTGGCATTCAAAGCCACCGCATCCAACAAACCCTGCCAATCGCTGGGTTTACGCGATAACACCACGTCGCCCGTGGCAGGGTCATGGCGAATGAAGACTTCAGCCACGTCGAACCTGAATTCCAAAGGCAAGCGCACCGCTTGGCTGCGGCCTGTGGTGAAGATTTTGGCGGTGGATGACATGTTTTTCCCATTTGGTATCTGATATGTCTCATGGTACATACCACAATCATGGCTGTCAAGCATGCCCGACAGACCCCTAAAATCCCTGCATGACCCAAGCCGCCTCCCCTGCAACACCCGAAGAACCCAAAGTCAGCAATTTCCTGCGCCAGATTATTGAAAACGATTTGGACAAAGGCACTTACGCCGGCCGCCGCTGGGCCGGCAGCCCCGGGGACGCAGCCCACCATGCCACAGGGGCACCAGACCCGGCCAAAATCCGCACCCGTTTTCCGCCCGAGCCCAATGGCTATTTGCATGTGGGCCACGCCAAAAGCATTTGCCTGAACTTTGGGCTGGCGCGCGACTATGGCGGCGTATGCCACATGCGCTTTGACGATACCAACCCGGAAAAAGAAGATACCGAGTACGTCGATTCCATCCTAGACGCGGTACGCTGGCTAGGCTTTGGCTGGGACGCCAATGGCACCTCGCACCTTTTCCAGGCCAGCGACTATTTTGGGTTTATGTACCGCGCCGCCGAGTATTTGATCGAAGCCGGCCACGCTTACGTGGACGAACAAAGCGCCGAGGAAATGCGCGCCAATCGGGGGGACTTTGGCAAGCCCGGCGTCAACAGCCCGTTTCGCAGCCGCACTCCGGCAGACAACTTGGCCCGCTTTCGCGAGATGCGCGATGGCTTGCATGCCGACGGCGCAATGGTGCTGCGCGCCAAGATTGACA
>JABMMR010000019.1 GCA_013205525.1 Burkholderiales bacterium
CCCTCTGGCACGGGCAACCACTGATCCCCTATGGCTGACTCCTCCACCAAAGATACCGACGAACTGAGCGGGTCTGAACAGCCCTTTGTGCATCACCTCAAGGAGTTGCGTGATCGCTTGGTCAAGGCCACCATTGCAGTGGCACTGGTGTGTGTTGTTTTAAGCCTCTACCCGGGTCCAGCCCTGCTTTACGATTTTTTGGCCGCCCCGCTGGTAGCCCAGTTGCCCGAAGGCACCCGATTGATTGCCACTTCGGTCATCTCGCCGTTTTTGGTGCCGCTGAAAATCATGCTGATGACGGCGTTTTTGATCGCCTTGCCGGTGGTGCTTTACCAAGGCTGGGCATTTGTAGCGCCTGGTTTGTACACGCATGAAAAAAAACTGGTTTTGCCTTTGGTATTTTCCAGCACCATGCTTTTTTTCATTGGGGTGGCGTTTTGTTACTTCTTTGTCTTTGGTCAGGTGTTCAAGTTCATCCAAAGCTTTGCGCCCAAGAGCATCACCGCTGCGCCTGATATTGAGGCCTACCTAAGCTTTGTGTTGACCATGTTTGTGGCTTTTGGCTTGGCGTTTGAAGTACCGATTGTGGTCATCGTATTGGCCCGCATGAAAGTGGTGAGTATCGAAAAACTCAAGGCCTTTCGCTCCTATTTCATCGTGCTGGCTTTCATCATTGCTGCAATAGTGACGCCGCCCGATGTGGTCTCACAACTGGCCTTGGCTATACCTATGTGCATACTTTATGAAGTTGGTATTTGGGCTGCGCAAATTTTTATCCGCCATACCCAGGCTCCCGATGAGTCCAAGGGGAGCGATTCGCCCGCATCATGAGGCGCTTATGGTTACTGTTTTCACAAACAGTCACCGTGCTGGTGGCGGTTTGGTTCGTCTTGATCACCCTCAAGCCAGAATGGTTGCAGCGTCCTTCGTGGAACTCGAATTTACAGGTGTTTGAGGTTGCCACCAGCGGCACTTCCTCAGTTGTCAGTGCAGGCAGCTTAAGTTTTGCCGCCAAAAAAGCTTCTCCTGCAGTGGTCAGCATCAACACCTCCCAAAAATCTGCGCTAGAGAAAAACAAAGACCCTTGGTTCCGCTATTTTTTTGGCGATCAAGATGATTCTTCCCAAGCTGGCTTAGGCAGTGGCGTCATCGTCAGCCCGCAGGGATACATACTCACAAACAACCATGTGGTGGAAACTGCAGATGAAATTTTGGTGATGCTCAATGATGGGCGGCGTGCGAAAGCCAAAGTCATAGGCACGGACCCCGAAACCGATTTGGCTGTGCTCAAAGTTAATCTTGAGAATTTACCCGTGATGGTTTTGAACAACTCCGAACAACTTCAGGTTGGCGATATTGTCTTGGCCATAGGCAACCCCTTTGGCGTGGGACAAACCGTTACCAGTGGCATCATTTCTGCACTGGGGCGTAACCAGTTGGGCATCAACACCTTTGAAAATTTCATACAAACCGACGCTGCCATCAACCCCGGCAACTCGGGTGGTGCCTTGGTCGATGTTCAGGGCAATTTGCTGGGCATCAACACCGCCATTTATTCCAAATCGGGCGGCAGCATGGGTATCGGGTTTGCTATTCCCGTGAGCATAGCCAAGCAAGTGCTTGAAGGCATCGTCAAAGACGGCTTGGTCACACGTGGTTGGATTGGCGTCGAACCCACTGAACTCACCCCAGAATTGGCGCAAACCTTTAACGTGAGTCGTCAAGAGGGCGTCATCATCACAGGCGTGCTGCAGACTGGCCCTGCCTTCAAGGCGGGTGTTCGACCAGGCGATATGTTATTGGCTGTTAATGAACATGGTGTGCGCAATGTGGCAGAGCTGTTGGCTCAAGTCTCATTGCTCAAGCCTGGCGTCAACGCTGAGCTGAAAATTTTGCGCAAAGAGCAAGAGCAAGTTCTGTCGGTGACCCCTTTGCAGCGCCCCAAAGTTCGGGCAGAGCGGCGCTGATATGGTTGAGCGCACCGCATTGCTAGCGCTTTGTGATGGTTTGCTTAAGCCCGAACAGTTCAAAGACTATTGCCCCAACGGTTTGCAGGTTGAGGGTAGCCCGCGAATCCAAACCATAGCTTCGGGTGTGACGGCCAGTTTGGCGTTTATTCAAGCCGCCATCGATGCGGGCGCAGATACCTTGCTGGTCCACCATGGCTTGTTTTGGCGTAACCAAACCGGCAGTGTCACCGGTTGGCTTAAATCACGTTTGGCTTTGCTGCTGGCGCACGATATCAATTTACTGGCCTATCACCTGCCACTGGACGCCCACGCCTCTTTGGGCAATAACGCCCAACTGGCCAATCATTTGGGGTTTCGCGTAGCCGGTACTTTCGGTGAGCAGGGTTTGGGCTTTATCGGTCAACCGCAAATGCCTATTGAAAATGCGGCGGCTTTGACGCAGTTGCTGCACAGCCGGCTTGGCAAAACGCCTGTATCGGTTGTGCCCGACCCTCAAAGGCCGCTTAGGCGCATCGCTTGGTGCACAGGGGGTGCACAAAACTTGTTTGAAGAAGCGATTGCCCAAGGCATAGACGCATTCATCACTGGCGAAATTTCCGAGCCGCAAGCGCATTTGGCACGCGAGACAGGTGTTGGCTTTTATGCCTGCGGCCACCATGCCACCGAGCGCTATGGGGCGCCTGCGCTGGGTGCGTATCTGGCAGATCAACTCGGCTTGACGCATACCTTCATTGACATCGACAACCCAGCTTGATTATCAATGGACACTTCACGACCCCGCTCGCAAACCGTGGCCATCACCATGGGCGACCCAGCGGGCATTGGCCCCGAAATCATCATCAAAGCCTTTGCACTGTCGCCCGAGTTGACCCAAGGGTGTTGTGTCTTTGGCGATGTGCCCACCCTGCAAAACCAGTTGACTCAACTCGCGCCTCTTTTGCCTCGGCGTTTGGAATGTGTGTCTGTCAGTGATGTGACCCAAGCGGGGCAAAGCTTGGCGCACCAGTTACCCGTCATTCAATGCGGACAGTCGCATGTCATTGCCATGGGCCAAGTCAGTGCCCAAGCGGGGGCGATGGCTGCCGCGGCCATTCGATCCGCCACGCAAGCGGCCTTAAGGGGCGAAGTTGCCGCTATCGTGACAGCACCTCTGAACAAAAAGTCCTTGCAATTAAGCGGCGAGGCGTTTCCTGGGCACACTGAAATGTTGCAGTCCCTTGCTGCTGACCATCTGGGCTTACCTGTCAGTCGTCTGCCGGTTCGCATGATGTTGTCTTGCCCAGGCTTGCGGGTGGTGCTTGTCAGCATTCACCTGCCTTTGCGAGAAGCCATTGAGGCGGTCACGCTGGAAAATCTGCTTCAAACATTTCAAGTTACGCATGACAGTTGGCTGAAGTTCTATGGCTATGCGCCGCGCATGAGCGTGGCGGGGCTCAATCCCCATGCAGGAGAAGAAGGGCTGTTTGGTGAAGAAGAGATGCGCTTCATTTCACCGGCCATTGAAAAAGCCCAAGCGCTTGGCTTGAATGTGAGAGGGCCTTACCCGCCCGACACGGTCTTTATGCATGCGCACAGCCAGCAGGGCCAAAAAGACACCGATGTGGTGGTTGCTATGTACCACGATCAAGGTCTGATACCGGTGAAGTTTTTGGGATTAGAAGAGGGCGTGAACCAAACCCTGGGCCTGCCTTTTGTGCGAACCAGCCCCGACCACGGCACAGCTTTTGATATTGCTGACAAAGGTTTGGCTGACCCCGGAAGTTTGCTGGCTGCACTTGAAGCGGCCAAAGTTCAGCCTTGATAAAGGGGCAGCCACCAGGCTTAATTTTTTTGCAGTTGATCGCGAATTTCCCTGAGCAGTAAAACCTCTTCAGGCGTTGGTGCGTTCTCAGGTGCTTGGGTAGAGGTTTCGTTATTTTTCAAACGCTGCAGTTGTTTGATCATCAGAAAAATAGCGAAAGCCAAAATCAGGAAGTTGATGGCAACCGTAATGAAATTGCCATAAGACAACACAGGCACACCAGCTTTGCGCAAGGCTTCTAGTGTTCTGGGGACTGAGTCTGGAACAGAGCCCAGAACCCAAAAATAGCTTGAAAAATCCATTTGCCCAAAGAGGGCGGAAATGACCGGCATGATCATGTCAACCACCAAGGATTCAACGATTTTTCCAAATGCCGCGCCAATGATGACGCCCACAGCTAAATCGATCACATTGCCTTTAACAGCAAACTCTTTGAACTCTTTAAACATAAAATCCTCTTAATTAAAAATTAAACCGAGATTTTCCAATAGAGATTTAAGCATGATTGGTATTCATCAAATACCCCCCTCTTTAGCCTTGCTATTTCTAATGGACACCAATAGAAATGCTCAATAGAATCAATGTGTTATCCGCTAA
>JABMMR010000227.1 GCA_013205525.1 Burkholderiales bacterium
CATAGGAAGAAGGAAAGAGTCATGCAACTCAATCCCGCAGAAATCTCTGAACTGATCAAAACCCGTATCGAGGGCTCGACAGGCGATACCAATGTGCGCAACCAAGGCACCGTGATTTCGGTCACCGACGGTATTTGCCGCATCCACGGCTTGTCCGATGTGATGCAAGGCGAGATGCTCGAGTTCCCTAACAACACGTTTGGCTTGGCGCTGAATTTGGAGCGCGACTCTGTAGGCTCAGTGATCTTGGGCGAATACGAACACATTTCCGAAGGCGACACCGTAAAATGCACCGGCCGCATTTTGGAAGTGCCGGTGGGCCCCGAGCTTATCGGCCGCGTGGTCAACGCTTTGGGTCAGCCCATCGACGGCAAAGGCCCGATCAACGCCAAGATGACCGACGTGATCGAAAAAGTTGCGCCTGGCGTGATTGCCCGCCAATCCGTAGACCAGCCTATGCAAACCGGTCTGAAGTCTATCGACTCCATGGTGCCTGTGGGCCGTGGTCAGCGCGAATTGATCATTGGTGACCGTCAAACCGGTAAAACAGCTGTCGCGATTGATGCCATCATCAACCAAAAAGGTCAGCACATGACCTGTATCTATGTGGCTATCGGTCAGAAAGCTTCATCGATCAAAAACGTGGTGCGCTCACTCGAGCAAGCCGGCGCCATGGACTACACCATTGTGGTCGCCGCTTCGGCCTCCGAGTCAGCTGCGATGCAGTATGTGTCGGCCTACTCCGGCTGCACCATGGGCGAGTACTTCCGCGACCGTGGCCAAGATGCGCTCATCGTTTATGACGATTTGTCCAAGCAAGCCGTGGCATACCGCCAAGTGTCTTTGCTGCTGCGCCGCCCACCAGGGCGCGAAGCCTATCCTGGCGACGTGTTTTATTTGCACAGCCGTTTGCTCGAGCGTGCTGCCCGTGTCAACGCCGACTACGTGGAAGCTTTCACCAAAGGCGAAGTCAAAGGCAAAACCGGTTCTTTGACCGCATTGCCCATCATTGAAACCCAAGCGGGTGACGTGTCGGCCTTCGTGCCCACCAACGTGATCTCCATCACCGATGGCCAAATCTTTTTGGAAACCAGCTTGTTCAACGCCGGCGTTCGTCCTGCGATCAACGCCGGTATCTCGGTATCTCGCGTGGGTGGTGCAGCACAAACCAAGTTGGTGAAAAACCTTTCGGGTGGTATTCGCACCGACTTGGCCCAGTACCGCGAGTTGGCGGCGTTTGCGCAGTTTGCTTCCGATTTGGATGAAGCCACCCGCAAGCAGTTGGACCGCGGCGCCCGCGTCACCGAGTTGCTCAAACAAGCGCAGTACAGCCCACTTCCCATCAGCTTGATGGCGGCAACGCTTTACGCCGCCAACAAAGGCTTTTTGGACAACATCGATGTCAAGCAAGTGCTGAATTTCGAAAACGGCTTGCATCAGTATTTGAAATCTAAAAATGCGGCCTTGTTGTCTAAGCTGGAAGCAGCCAAAGCCATGGACAAAGATGCCGAGGCCGAATTGGTCGCGGCTATCGAAGCGTTCAAAAAATCGTTCGTCTAAGCCATTAAGTAGCAAGGAGCCCTTCATGGCAGTCGGCAAGGAAATACGCGGCAAGATCAAATCGGTGGAAAACACCAAGAAGATCACCAAGGCCATGGAAATGGTGGCGGCGTCCAAAATGCGCAAGGCGCAAGACCGCATGCGTGCGGCACGTCCCTACAGCGAGAAGGTGCGCAATATCGCCTCTCATTTGGGTCAAGCCAACCCGGAGTACGTGCACCCTTTTATGAAGATGCACACTGCGGCCTCCACAGGCTTTATTGTGGTGACCACCGACAAAGGTTTGTGTGGCGGCATGAACACCAATATCTTGCGGGCATTGTTGGTCAAGCTCAAAGAACTGCAAGCCGCGGGAAAGACCGCGCAAACCGTGGCGATTGGCAACAAGGGATTAGGTTTTCTCAATCGCTCGGGCATCAAGGTTCTGGCGCAACTTACGCAAATGGGTGACAAGCCGCACATAGAAACCTTGATTGGTCCGGTCAAGGTCATGCTAGACGCTTATACCGAAGGGCATTTGGACGCGGTGTACATCTGTTACACCAAGTTCATCAACACCATGAAACAAGAGGCGGTGATTGAACAATTGCTGCCCTTGTCGCATGACAAGATGCGCGAAGAAACCAAGGCCTCTGGCAGTTATGCATGGGATTATTTATATGAACCTGATGCGCCCGCCGTGATTGATGACCTGTTGGAGCTCTACATAGAGTCCTTGGTCTACCAATCGGTGGCTGAAAACATGGCGTCAGAGCAATCTGCACGCATGGTGGCCATGAAGGCCGCAACCGACAACGCCGGCAGTGTGATTGGCGAACTCAAACTCATTTACAACAAAACCCGTCAAGCAGCGATCACCAAGGAATTATCCGAAATCGTGGCTGGTGCGGCAGCGGTGTAACACCTTTTATTTTTGGAGCAAACCATCATGGCTCAGGCAATGACACACGCAGGTATTCAAGGAAAAATCGTCCAATGTATTGGTGCGGTGGTGGACGTCGAATTCCCCCGCGATCACATGCCGCGTATTTACGATGCGCTCAAACTCGAGGGCACGGCTCTCACGCTCGAAGTGCAACAGCAATTGGGCGACGGCATTGTTCGCACCATTGCTTTGGGCACCTCCGACGGCTTGCGTCGCGGCCTGATGGTCACCAACACGGGTGCTGCCATTACCGTGCCGGTGGGCAAGGCCACTTTGGGTCGCATCATGGACGTGTTGGGTGCGCCGATTGACGAACGCGGCCCTGTCGACCAAACCCAAACCGCTTCGATTCACCGCAAAGCCCCTGCTTACGATGAACTCAGCCCTTCACAAGAGTTGCTGGAAACCGGCATCAAGGTGATTGACTTGGTCTGCCCCTTCGCCAAAGGCGGTAAGGTTGGCTTATTCGGTGGTGCCGGTGTGGGCAAGACTGTGAACATG
>JABMMR010000228.1 GCA_013205525.1 Burkholderiales bacterium
ATGATGATGATGCGGTGGTAGCGCAGCTTAGCGACGTTGAAGTCATCATTGCCGGTGCTGCCGCCAGCCTTGCCGATACCGGTGCCTAGGGCTGTGATCAGCGTCAAAATTTCGTTGCTAGTGAGCAACTTTTCATAGCGCGCTTTTTCAACGTTCAAAATCTTGCCACGCAAAGGCAGGATGGCCTGGAACTTACGGTCACGGCCCTGCTTGGCAGAACCGCCGGCTGAGTCACCCTCGACGATATAGATTTCGCACAGCGCAGGATCTTTTTCCTGACAGTCGGCCAACTTGCCGGGCAGGCCCATGCCATCGAGCACGCCTTTGCGCCGCGTCATGTCTCGGGCTTTGCGGGCGGCTTCGCGGGCACGTGCGGCTTCAATGATCTTGCCGACGATGATCTTGGCATCGTTAGGGCGCTCCTGCAAATAGTCATGCAAAAGCTTGCTAACAATGTCTTCAACCGGGCCGCGCACTTCGCTGGACACCAGCTTATCTTTAGTCTGGCTGGAGAACTTGGGCTCGGGCACCTTGACGGAGAGCACGCAGCACAGGCCTTCACGCATGTCGTCGCCTGTGACTTCCACCTTGGCTTTTTTCGCCAACTCGCTGTCATCAATGTATTTATTGATAACCCGCGTCATGGCAGCACGCAAGCCGGTCAGGTGGGTACCACCATCGCGCTGAGGAATGTTGTTGGTAAAGCAAAGTACCTGTTCGCTGTAACCGCTGTTCCACTGCATCGCCACTTCTACGCCAATGTTGGTGCCCTGGTCGCTTTGACGGTCTCCCATCGCGTGAAAAATATTGGGATGCAATACGGTCTTGCCCTTGTTGGCAAAGTTCACAAAGCCTTTGACACCGCCTGCGCCTGCAAAGTCATCCTCTTTACCTGTGCGCTCGTCTTTAAGGCGAATCTTCACGCCGTTGTTCAAAAAACTCAGTTCGCGCAAGCGCTTGCTCAAAATTTCATAATGGAAATCGCTATTCTCTTTGAAAATATCGGTGTCAGGCAAAAAATGAACTTCCGTGCCACGCTTATCCGTGTCACCCATGACTTTCATGGGTGAGACTTCAACACCATTGACATTTTCAAGAATACGGTTTTGCACAAAGCCTCTTGAAAACTCCATGGCATGCACCTTGCCGTCACGGCGGATCGTCAGCCTAAGCATTTTGGACAGCGCATTGACACAACTCACCCCCACTCCATGCAATCCACCGGAGACCTTGTAGCTGTTCTGATTGAACTTGCCGCCAGCATGCAATTCGGTCAATGCAATTTCTGCAGCAGAGCGTTTAGGCTCATGCTTGTCATCCATCTTGATGCCGGTCGGAATGCCCCGACCGTTATCAGTAACGCTCACTGAGTTGTCAGAGTGAATGGTGACAACGATGTCATCGCAATGGCCAGCCAGAGCTTCGTCAATCGAGTTGTCCACGACCTCAAAAACCAGGTGATGCAAACCGGTGCCATCGGATGTATCACCGATGTACATGCCGGGCCGTTTGCGTACAGCTTCCAGACCTTCAAGAATTTGAATCGCCCCCTCGCCATAAGCTTCCGATGCGCCGGCCTGGTTGGTGTCTATAACCGGCTGGTAGTTGGAACTTCCCACTTCACCAGCACCGGAGTGCACGTCAGCGGAGTTGTCTGGCACTTGGCTTTGGTCGTCGTTGGGCTGGGTCTGTTCGGTCATAACTCACTTTCACTGATCTCTTTAAAAACCAAACCCGCGCCTAAAAGCTGGCGCGGGTGGCTTGGCAAGGCTTTGAGGCGCTTAAATGCGCATCGGCATCACAACGTACTTGAAGGCTACATCGTCGGGGATCGTCAGCAGCGCAGAGCTGTTGGAGTCCGCCAGTTCGATCTTGACCATGTCTTGTTCCATATTCGTCAATGCATCAATCAGGTAGGTCACGTTAAAACCAATCTCAATGGCATCACCGGCATAGTCAATGTCCAATTCGTCCACCGCTTCTTCCTGCTCAGCATTGTTAGAGGCCACCCGCAAAGTTCCCGGCTCAATGTTCAAGCGCACGCCCTTGAACTTTTCGCTGGTCAAAATAGCGGTGCGCTGCAAGCTTGCCAACAAGGTGGTGCGACCCAAGGTAATGATGTTCTTGTGGTTCTTTGGAATCACCCGGTTGTAGTCCGGAAACTTGCCTTCAACCAACTTGGTGACGAACTCCATGCCTTCGAAGCTGAACTTGGCTTGGTTGCCTGCAAACTGCATTTCAATGGCGCCCTCTTTGTCGCTCAAAAGGCGCTGCATCTCCAGCACTGTCTTGCGCGGCAAAATGACTTCTTGCCGCGGCACTTCGACATCCAGCGTAGCTGAAGAAAAAGCAAGGCGATGGCCATCAGTTGCCACCAAACTCAGCTGCTTGCCTTCGGCAACAAACAAAATACCGTTGAGGTAATAACGAATGTCGTGAACAGCCATGGCAAAAGAGACCTGGCTGAGCAGCGCTTTCAAAGTTTTTTGCGGAACCGAAAAAACCGGCCCGAAGTTGGCAGCTTCTTGCACCAAGGGAAAGTCTTCAGCCGGCAAGCTTTGTAAAGTGAAGCGGCTCTTGCCGCCCTTGAGGATCAACTTGTTTTGGCTCGACTCCAATGAAACCGTCTGGTCCGAAGGCATGGTGCGCAAAATATCAATCAGCTTACGAGCACCGACCGTGGTGGTGAAGTTACCGGCATCGCCATCAAGCACTGCGGAGGTACGTATCTGGATTTCAAGATCGCTGGTCGTGAGTTGAATCTGCGAACCGGTTTTACGAATCATCACATTGGCCAGGATGGGCAATGTGTGACGGCGCTCAACAATACCGGCAACTGACTGCAACGCCGACAGTACTTTTTCTTGAGTGGCTTTGAGAACGATCATGTCTGTGCTTTCTTATCTTCTTAATTCTTTAATATAAATTAGTAGTAGTAGTAAGGGACGCAATTCTCTGTGGATATCGCCATTTTCCCTTTTTTTATCAATGACTTGCCGATTGTTTAACTGTGTGTTGAGTGCGTGTCGCAGGTGCCGCTTAAAAATGAACAATTTTTAAAAAAAGACCGGACCTGTGGATAAGTCGTGACTTCTTAAAAATCTTTCCCCAGCTTTTCATTTAAAAATTTCACTTCAATTATCAGCCTTTGAGTGTTTGCTCAAGCACGTGCAACTGTTGGTTAAGCTCGGTCATCAGCTGACGCTCTGCAGACATTTTGCGCACAGCATGAAGAACCGTGGTGTGGTCACGGCCACCAAAAAGTTCGCCAATTTCGGGCAAGCTTTTCTGGGTTAGTTCTTTTGCAAGGTACATGGCGATCTGCCTGGGCCTGGCAATGCTGGCGGGCCGCTTTTTAGAATACATGTCCGCAACCTTGATCTTGTAGTAGTCGGCCACAGTTTTTTGAATATTTTCGACTGATATCTGCCTATTTTGGATAGAAAGAAGATCACGTAGCGCCTCACGGGCCAGCTGGATAGAGATCTCTTTTTGGTTAAAACGCGAATAAGCCAAAATTTTGCGCAGGGCGCCTTCGAGCTCCCGTACGTTAGAACGCACGTTTTTAGCGACAAAAAAGGCCACCTCTTCGGGCATCACGGCACCCTCAACGTCCGCCTTACGGATCAAAATGGCGACCCGCATTTCCAACTCCGGCGGCTCTATGGCGACCGTCAAGCCGGAATCAAAGCGGGATACCAGGCGCTCATGGATGTCCGTCAGGCCTTTTGGATAGGTGTCGCTGGTCATCACGATGTGTGACTTCTTGGTCAGCAGGGCTTCAAAGGCGTTAAAAAATTCTTCTTGTGTCCGGTCTTTGTTGGCAAAAAACTGAACGTCGTCAATCAGCAGCAAATCCAGCGAGTGATAGCGTTCTTTGAAGTCATCAAAAGTTTTGCGCTGGTAGGCCTTAACCACATCTGAGACAAACTGCTCTGCGTGTATGTAGAGAACTTTGGCCGCCGGGTTGTCGGCTAATAACTTATTGCCGATGGCGTGCACCAGGTGTGTTTTTCCCAAGCCGACCCCGCCATATATAAAGAGGGGGTTGTAAAGATGACCAAGGCTGCTGGCCACGTGCATGGCCGCCGCACGGCCCATGCGGTTGGCGGTTCCCTCTATGAGCGTGTCAAAAGTCAGGGATGTGTTGAGTCGATTTTTAAAGGGCGCGTTAGCCAGATCATCCCCAGAAACCAGACCGGACGGCTCGGGAGCACCCAATATTTTGAAGTTTTGTGGAAGAGGTGTAGATTTAGCGGAGCCCTCACGCGGAGCAAGCGCCAACTCAAGCGTAATGTTTTGGCCCGTGACTTTTTCCAGCAGAGCCACGATGCGGCTTGCGTATTGGGCCCTCACCCAGTCTAGTTTGAAGCGGTTACCGACTTGAATGGTGACTTTGCTGAGGTCTTTGGCGACCTCCGCCACCAGCGGCTTGATCCAGGTGTTGAACTGCTGCTCAGGTAACTCCTGAGCCAGATGATCTACGCAGTTTTGCCATAGATCGTGGTTGGGGGAAGGACTGAAGACCTCACTCATGGTGTAAATTAACTCGAGAAAAAAGTGAGGGTTACCGACTAGGGCGCTTGTGGATATTGTCGTTGCTAAGCACGCGCCATTGTAGTCTGGCGAGGCAGTTATCCACAAGCGGAAAAAAGAAATTTTCTGCGCACAAACCCGCGTATTTGACTGTGCCCAAGCGGCCCGCCCGTCGCCCTGATTTGGTGCGCCCCATCGGCTTAGCACCAGACCCCGGGTTCAAGCACCAGCCCAAGGACAAGGGTTAAGTGGTTGCCAGTCAAGAATAAATTTGCCATAATCAAGGGTTTCCCTGATTCACGGGGGCTGTGTGGTCGC
>JABMMR010000020.1 GCA_013205525.1 Burkholderiales bacterium
CAGTGGGACAGCGCCCAAAAAATGGTGGTGCTCAACGATATCCAACGCTTTGACGCAGAGTGTGTGAATCCACCGCTGAATGTGAAGTCTGAAGATTGGTTGAAGTCGGGCTTTGCTGGCGCCAATTGCGATGCCAAGCCTGCAGCAGCGGCTAAAAAGGCCGATAAAAAACCTGCCAAATAAAACCCCCCTGTGAACTTAGCACTCACCATTGCCATTGATGGCGTGACCTACGCGTCATGGCTGTTCATCGTCGCCCTAGGCCTGACCTTGGTGTTTGGCGTACTCAAAATCCTTAATATCGCCCACGGCAGCTTTTATGCCTTGGGCGCTTATGTCACCGCCAGTTTGGTGGCCCTGACTGCTTCATGGGGCTTGCCACCTGCGCTGTCTTTGCTGGCCATGTTGGTGGCCGCGCTGGCGGTTGCGGCACTGGTTGCGCCCTTGGTCGAGCGCGGTTTGTTGCGCTTTTTTTATGGCCGCGATGAGGTCTTGTTGGTGCTGGTCACTTACGCTATGTTTCTCATGATGGAAGACATCACCAAACTGATTTGGGGTGCCAATCCTTTTTATGTGTCCGAGCCCTATGGCTTGTTTGGCAACATCGACATTGGCAGCCAGACCTATGTGGGCTATGACTTCATGTTGGTGGCTTTGGCGGTGGTGGTGGGCGTGGGCGTTTGGTGGGGCTTGAACCGCACCCGCTTTGGCAAGATTGTGACCGCCGTTATTCACAGCGCCGAGGTGGCTGCCAGCATGGGCATACAGGTCTCGCGCGTGTATATGTTTGCGTTTGCTGTGGGTATTTTCTTGGCCGCCTTGGGCGGCGCATTTACCGCGCCCATGTTGTCGGTGCAGCCGGGCTTGTCGGTCGGCGTCATCATTATCTCGTTTGCGGTGGTGATTATTGGCGGCCTGGGCAGCATCGAGGGCGCGGCCATAGGCGCATTGATCGTCGGCTTGGCGCGTGCACTGGCGGTGCATGTCTGGCCAGTGGCTGAGTTGTTCTCGGTGTATTTGGTCATGGCCTTGGTGTTGATGTTCAGGCCGCAAGGTTTGTTTCAACGGATACAGGCGCGAAAAATTTAAACCATGCCGCTCAGTGCTTTGTTGTTGCGCGCCTTGCTCGTGTTGCTGTTGTTGGCCGGCGTGGGGTATGTTCTGCCCTCTTGGATGCAATTCATGCTGACCATGGCCATGGCCAATGGCTTGGTGTCCTTGGGCATCGTCTTGCTCATGCGCGGTGGCGTGGTGGCCTTTGGTCAAGGCCTGATGTCAGCGATTGGCGGTTATGCCGCCGCCTTGTTGTTTTTGCACTGGGGCGTGACAGATGCCATTGTGTTGGCCGTCTTGGGAGGCTTGAGCGCCATGCTCATTACCGCCCCCTTTGCCCCCTTGTTGGCGCGTTACCGTGGCATTTTCTTTTCTATGCTGTCCTTGGCTTTTTCTATGGTGGGCTACGGCTTGCTTGTGAAAACCGAATCCTTGGGCGGCTCTGACGGCTTTAATATGGGGCGGGTCACGCTGTTGGGACAAAGCTTGGCCGATGGCGAGGTGCGCTTTAGCTTGTATGCCACCACCTTGGTGTTGACGCTGGTGTGCTCGGTGTTGGCGCGGATTTATTTTTTGTCTAGCCGCGGCTTGGTCACGCGGGCGCTGCGCGACAACGAGTTGCGGGTGGAGTATTTGGGCGGCTCGGTGAGTCAGACCATGAGCTTGAATTTTGTGCTCGCTGCCTTCACCGCCGGCATGGGCGGCGCTTTGGCGGTGATGGCCTTGGGCCACATCGACCCCAACTTCAGCTATTGGACAAGCTCGGGTGAGTTTGTGTTTGTGGCGATTTTGGCGGGCAGCCAAAGCGTGGTGGCGGTCATGTTGTCGTCTTTGGTGTTAGAAGTGGTGCGCTCATTTTCCAGTGCCTATTTCCCCAACACCTGGCAATTGGCGCTGGGTATTTTTCTGTTGCTGGTGATCCGTTTCCTGCCGCTGGGCTTGGGCTCTTTGTGGAGCAAACCAGCGGCCAAAACAAAGGCGGATGCATGAGCCAAGACCTCTTGTTGCAGGCCCAAGGCTTGAACAAGCAATTTGGCGCGGTGGTAGCCGCCCAAGATGTAAATGTGCAGGTGAAAGCGGGTGAGCGAGTGAGCCTGATTGGCAGCAATGGCGCCGGCAAAACCACATTTGTGAACATGATTACCGGCTATGTGCGCGCTGACAGCGGCAGCATTTGGCTGGGTAAAACCGATATCAGCCGCATGTCGCCACGCGACATTACCCGCTTGGGTGTGGCGCGGTCGTTTCAAATCCCGCAGCTCTACCCTAGCATGACGGTGCTGGAAAACATGCTGGTGGCTTTGGCTTGTCATGAAAACCGATTGTCCGCTTGGCGGCCTGCGGCTTCTGCTCAGCGCGTCATGCGGGCCGACGAGGTTTTATCGCGCTTTGGCTTACTCAAGCACCGCGAGCGTTTGGTGGCCGAGTTGCCCGGGGGTCTTCGCAAACTCATAGATATCGCTTTGGCCATGACCGGCTCACCGCGTTTGTTGTTGTTGGACGAGCCCACCAGCGGTGTGGCGGCGGAAGAAAAATTTCCCATGATGGACACCATCATGCAGGCCTTGGAAGGTCAAGCGCTAACAGTGCTGTTTGTGGAACACGATATGGACATCGTCAACCGCTATTGCGAGCGCGTGGTGGCGTTTTACAGCGGGCGCATCATTGCCGACGACGTGCCTGCGGTCGCTTTGGCGCAAGCCGATGTGCGCCGCTACGTCACCGGCGAGCGTTTGCCCGAGGATGTGCCCCATGCTTGAACTGCGCGATGTGCATGTTGATATCGCTTCCGTGCAAGTCTTGCGCGGCTTTGGTATGCATCTGGCCAAAGGCCAAATGGCGGCTTTGGTCGGGCGCAATGGCGCTGGCAAAACCAGCACCCTGCGCAGCATCATGGGGCATTTGAAACTGCGTCAAGGGCAACTGCTGTTCCAAGGCCAAGACTTGGCACACATGCCCGCCCATGCCCGCGCCGCACTGGGCATTGGCTATATGCCCGAAGACCGCGGCTTGGTGCCCGAACTCACGGTGGAAGAAAACATTTTGCTGCCCCTGTGGGTTAGCCCCACGCTGTCTTTGAACCAGCGCTTGGCTTGGGTTTACGAGGTCTTGCCCGAACTCAAGGACATGTCGACACGGCGCGCCCTGCTGCTCTCAGGCGGGCAACAAAAACTCGTGGCGCTGGCGCGCGCCTTGGCGGTGGGCACGCGTTTGTTGTTGCTGGACGAACCGTTTGAAGGCGTGGCACCCGCCTTGTCTATGCGCTTGTCAGAGGTGATTGGGCAGTTGAAGTCTACCGATTTATCGGTATTGATTGCCCAGTCGGATGTCAATCACGCCAATGATTTGTTAGACGCTCAGGTGGTGATAGAGCGCGGCGCGAACGCCGCTTAATACCGCCTGACGTTACCTAGAAGCCTCAGTACAAAAACACCTTGCCCGGGTTCATGATGTTGTTCGGGTCCAGCGCATGCTTGATGGTGCGCATCATGGCGACAGCACCCGCACCGGCTTCGGTCACCAAAAAATCCATCTTATGCAAACCAATACCGTGCTCGCCGGTGCAAGTGCCTTCTAAAGACAAGGCGCGAGCCACCAATTGGTTATTCAAGGTTTCGGCGGTGGCGCGCTCTTGGGCGCTGTCGGGGTCGATCAAATAACCAAAATGGAAATTGCCGTCGCCCACATGACCGACCAGAAAATACGGGATGCCAGACGCGTCTACTTCGGCGACCGAGTCCAGCAAGCAATCAGCCAAGCGTGAAATAGGCACACAGGTGTCAGTGCTGATGACGCGGCAACCGGCGCGGCTTTGCATGCCCGCAAAGTAGGCGTTGTGACGCGCTGTCCATAAACGGGTGCGCTCTTCGGGGGTGGTGGCCCATTCAAATGCATGGCCAGCAAAATCGTTGGCGATGTCTTGCACGCTCTCAGCTTGCTCTTTCACGCTGGCGGGTGAGCCGTGAAACTCCATGAGCAGCATGGGCTGCTCGGGCAAACTCAGCTTGGAGTGGGCGTTGACCATGCGCACCGCGTTCGCGTCAATCAATTCCACGCGGGCAATCGGTATGCCTATTTGGATGATTTGAATGGTGGTGCGCACGGCGGCTTCGATGCTGGGGAAGGAGCAGGTGGCCGCCGACACGGCTTCGGGCAAGGGGTAGAGCTTCAAAGTGATTTCGGTGATGACGCCCAGCGTGCCTTCACTTCCCACCATCAAGCGGGTGAGGTCGTAGCCAGCCGAAGACTTGCGTGCGCGCGTGCCCGTGCGAATGACTTCGCCGCTGGCGGTAACGACTTCCAGTCCCAAAACATTTTCGCGCATGGTGCCGTAGCGCACCGCGTTGGTGCCGCTGGCGCGCGTGGCGCTCATGCCGCCAAGGGTGGCGTCTGCGCCCGGGTCTATGGGGAAAAACAAGCCCGTGCTTTTCACTTCTTCATTGACCTGTTTGCGTGTCACGCCCGCTTGCACGGTGACCGTCAGGTCTTCGGGGTTGATGGCCAGCACTTTGTTCATGCGCCCGAGATCTATGCTAATACCGCCTTGCACCGCCAGCAAATGGCCTTCCAGCGAGGTCCCCACGCCAAACGGAATGATGGGCACTTTGTAGGCGGCGGCCATGCGAACGGTTTGCGCTACATCGTCGGTACTCTGGGCAAACACCACAGCGGCCGGTGGCGGCACGGTGGTGTAGGCTGACTCGTCACGGCCGTGCTGCTCGCGCACCACCAGCGCGGTGCTGCAGCGCTCGCCGAAGTGGGCCTTCAATTCGGCAATCAACGCAGGCGGCACTTCGCGTTGGTTTACTTCGGGAATCAGGTGTTGGACGGAAGAGGGTGCATTCATGGCGGCGTCTCCTTGAGATTTGCATTCTATGCAAGAAGCCCAGTCTAGTGTCTCTTATAAGTCCGGACTTAAGTGCTCAGGGCCATAAGCCGATTTGTGCGCTCATATGCAAAGAAATGGTGGTTTTGCCGCCCTCGTGGGGGATGGGCACGGGTCTTGCGCTGTCTGCCATTGCGCGGGGTGTGGCCATGGCCATGCGCATGCCGGGCATGTTTTGGTTTTGTTGGCTGAAATTCAGGCTTTTGATTTCATGGCGGCTAAAGCCAAAGGCGTCTGTCAGGTCATGGGCTTTGCGTTGAAAGTTGACCGCCAAAGTGCTGAGCAATTTCTTTTCGGTCACAGCTCGTTGCTGGGCAGACAAGCTGAAGCTCACATGGGTGATTTGCATCACATCTGTCAGCTCGGACGCGAGCAGGCTCAAGGCGCTTAAATTGGTGGATATCAGCTGAAGTTCTGCTTGGGC
>JABMMR010000229.1 GCA_013205525.1 Burkholderiales bacterium
CATCGGTGTATTCAACGCCGAGTGCCCAGTTTTTGCCGAGCGAGTACTCGATCTGTGCGGTGATCTGCTTGTCAGTGAGTTCGGGCAGGTAGGAGAACTGGCCCTGTGTGAGGCGATTGCCTTGGTTGGTCATCATGATGAGGTATCTCCTTAAATGGAAGCCGTCGGCGTGACGGCAAAGTCGGCGGTGTCGGTGGATTCGTAATTAAAGCTGATGTCGCCCCAGGTGTCGATGGCGGCTTTCAGTGGCGAGCACCACTTGGCGGCGTCCTGCAGGATCTGCGGACCTTCGTTCCAAATGTCGCGGCCTTCATTGCGCGCCAGCACCATGGCTTCTAGAGCCACGCGGTTCGCAGTGGCGCCAGCTTGGATACCCATCGGGTGCCCAATTGTGCCGCCACCGAACTGTAGCACCACGTCGTCGCCGAGGTAGGTCAGCAACTGGTGCATCTGGCCAGCATGGATGCCGCCAGAGGCCACGGGCATGACCTTGTTCAACGACGCCCAGTCCTGCTCGAAGAACAGACCCTTTTCGAGTTGCATCGGCGTGTGGGTGTCGAGCAGCGTGTCGTAGAAGCCTCGGATCATCATCGGGTCGCCTTCCAACTTGCCGACCACTGTGCCGGCGTGGATGTGGTCCACACCCGCCATGCGCATCCACTTGCAGATGACGCGGAAGTTCATGCCGTGGTTCTTCTGGCGCGAGTAGGTGCTGTTGCCTGCGCGGTGCAGATGCAGGATCATGTCGTTCTTGCGCGCCCACAAGGCCATGCTCTGAATCGCCGTGTAGCCGATCACCAAGTCGATCATGATGATCACGCTGCCCAGGCTCTTGGCGAACTCGGCACGCGCATACATTTCTTCCATTGTTCCAGCGGTGACGTTGAGGTAGTGGCCTTTGACCTCGCCGGTAGCCGCGCTGGCTTTGTTAACGGCTTCCATGCAGTAAAGGAAACGATCGCGCCAGTGCATAAAGGGCTGCGAGTTGATGTTCTCGTCGTCCTTCATGAAATCGAGACCGCCTTTGAGGCCCTCGTACACCACGCGGCCATAGTTACGGCCAGACAGGCCGAGCTTTGGCTTGGTGGTGGCGCCAAGCAACGGGCGGCCAAACTTGTCCAGGCGCTCGCGTTCGACGACAACGCCGGTCGCAGGGCCTTGGAAGGTCTTGAGGTAGGCGACGGGGATGCGCATGTCTTCCAAGCGCAGCGCCTTTACGGCCTTAAAGCCAAAGACGTTGCCGATGATCGACGCAGTGAGGTTGGCGATCGAGCCACCTTCGAACAGGTCGATGTCGTAAGCGATGTAGGCGAAGTACTGCTGCTCAGTCTTTGTGCCGGGGCCGGTGTTGGGCACGGGATCGACGCGGTAGGCCTTGGCCCGGTAGAGGTCGCAGGCGGTCAGGCGGTCGGTCCATACCACCGTCCAAGTGGCGGTGGAAGATTCGCCGGCCACGGCCGCTGCGCACTCTTCGGAGTCAACGCCTTCCTGGGGCGTCATGCGGAACATGGCGATCAAATCGGTTTCCTTGGGCACGTAGTGTGCATCCCAGTAGCCCATTTGTTTGTATCTCAATACGCCGGCGCTGTAGCGCTTTTTGCCGTCGGTGATTTGGGTGTCTTCAGTCATGGTTAACTCCTTTTTTAAGAATGTGGCTATACTTTAAAAAAAGCTTAGAGATAAGTAAATTCAAATTTTCAGAGCTTTCACTTCAACTTTTCTTAATTGAAAAACATCACTTTTCGCCAACTTCGTGTCTTTAATGCTGTGGCACGCCACCTGAGTTTCGCCAAAGCCGCTGAAACTTTGCATGTATCTGCGCCCGCAATCACTATGCAAATCAAGGACTTAGAGGCTGAAGTGGGCATGCCCTTGTTCGAACGTCAGGGCAGAAAAGTGTCCCTGACCACCAGCGGCGAGTACCTGCTGGTTTACGCCCGCAAGATGCTCGCCCTGCTCAAAGACGCCGAAGACGCCGCCGCTCGATTGCAAAGAATTGAGACCGGCAAACTCACCATCGGCATGGTCGACACCACCACCTATTTCATTCCTGCCATGTTGCGAAAGTTTTTAAACGAGCATGAAGGCATAGAGCTTGTCTTGAAGGTGGGCAACCGATTTGAACTTATCCAGTGGCTGCAAAACAGCGAGGTGGATATTGCCATCATGGGCAGCCCACCGTCTGAAATATCTGTGCGCGCCGAGCCTTTTGCTGCCAACCCTTTGGTGTTTGTAGCCTCCCCCGAACACCCCTTGGCCGGCGAGTCTGGCCTACAGGCTGAGGATTTGCGTCAGCAGTCATTCATCGTGCGCGAACCTGGTTCTGGTACTCGCAACGCGATGGAGGCGTTCTTCTCGCAGGCGCGTTTTCAACCGCGTTTTTCCATGCAGTTAGAAAGCAACGACGCCATCAAGCAAGCGGTGAAAGCGAATTTGGGTTTGAGCTTTTTGTCGCTGCACACGATTGGCTTGGAATTACAAACAAAACATTTATGCCTATTGGATGTGCGCGGCACACCCATGGTGCGCGCTTGGCATGTGGTTCACGCCATGTCTAAGCTGCTGTCGCCGGCGGCAGAAGCTTTTCGTTATTTTGTGCTCGAGCATGCCGAGACTGATTTGGCCGCGCAGTTTGGCGAGTTGCGGCAACCCAGAACTTAAGAGATGGTGCGGCTGGCGGGGATCGAACCCACGACCCTTGGCTTCGGAGGCCAATACTCTATCCACTGAGCTACAGCCGCATCGCTTCTATTGTAGGTGTCGCTATTTGTCAGCTTGGTGGAAGCATGCCGCTGGCTATAATTTCTGTTTGATTTGCACACACAGAAAGTCCTTATGAGCGACAGCCTTGAAGAAGCACATACCGGTCCCATCAAAACACCCAAGACGTTTGCTTGGGTGGTATTTTTGTCTTTTGTAGGACCGATTTTCATCATCATCGGCTTGGTTTACTATGTGGTGACAGCTAATAAGCCTGCTGCTGGCGCCGCCAATACGGCTGAATCTGTGGCTGCGCGCATTGAAAGAGTCGGTACTGTGCAGGTGCGAGACGCCAATCGCCCGCTCAAAGCGGGTGAAGAGGTTTACAAAGTGCAATGTGCTGCTTGCCATGCTGCAGGCTTGGCGGGTTCACCCAAGCTTGGCGACAAAACAGCTTGGTCTACTCGCATCAAAACAGGTTATGAGGCACTGCTTAACTCTTCCCTCAAAGGCAAAAATGCCATGGGTGCGCAAGGGGGTGGCGACCATAGCGATACCGAAATTGGACGTGCTGTGGTGTACATGGCCAATGCAGCAGGCGCTAAGTTTGCCGAGCCTGCAGCCCCGAGTAACTGATTTTTTGCTCTGTCCCAAACCGGCTCAATCAGCCGGTTTTTTTTTCGCCTTGGGCTGGACTGATGACATAGCCATAGGTGGCTGCAAGTTGCTTTGACAAAACGTCTTTAGGATTCCAGCGCTTGTCTTCTATTGCTAGTGCAGCCCACCACGTGTCCAAAC
>JABMMR010000230.1 GCA_013205525.1 Burkholderiales bacterium
TCGACGTTTTTGCAAAGAGCGTATGACCAGATGATCCATGACGTGGCCTTGCAAAAACTGCCCGTTGTGTTTGCCCTGGACCGGGCCGGCCTGGTCGGGCCCGATGGCCCCACGCATGCCGGCATGTACGACATCGCCTTTACCCGCTGCATTCCAAATATGAGCGTGGCCTGCCCGGCAGACGAGAACGAATGCCGGCAATTACTCAGCACCGCTTATGCACAAGACCACCCCGTTACTGTGCGTTACCCCCGCGGGGCTGGCGTTGGTGCGACGGTCGACAAAGATTTGAACCCCTTGCCCTTGGGGCAGGCGAAGGTCGTACGCCAGGGGCAGGGTGTTGCCTTTCTGGCTTTTGGCCCGCTGCTTTATGAAGCGCTGAAAGTTGCCGAAACGATGGACGCCACCGTGGTCAATATGCGCTGGGCAAAGCCACTTGACATGCAAACCTTGGCAGACATTGCACTTGCGCACGACAGACTGGTCACCTTGGAAGATGGCACCCGCAAAGGCGGTGCCGGTGCTGCTGTCTTAGAGGCCTTGCAAGACTTGGGCATGGCCAAGCGGGTGCTGGTCATTGGTTTTGAAGACGAATTCACTGAGCACGGCGACCCCGGCGTATTGATGAAGCAATATGGGTTAACGGCAGCGGGTATTCAAAAACGCATGTCGGACTTCTGGCCCGACTTGCAAGCAGAAAAATTACTCAGAAGGGTTGCCTGAATGGCTGTCTGGACATTAGGGCTGAACCACCGTACGGCGCCCATTGATTTGCGCGAAAAATTTGCGTTTGCCTCTGAAAAATTGGGGCAGTCATTGCTTGGTTTGCGACAAAGTTTTTCAAGTCACAAAGAGGTGGCCATCTTGTCCACCTGTAACCGGACAGAAATTTACTGCGCGGGTGATCAGGTGCACTGCCCGCAAACACTCGCCTGGCTGGCAGAAACCGGTAAAACACCGGTCGACGTATTGAAGTCTCACACCTACCAGTTAGAAGGAGATGCCTCAGCGCGCCACGCTTTCAGAGTCGCCAGCGGTCTTGACTCCATGGTTCTGGGGGAGACCCAAATTTTGGGCCAGCTCAAAGATGCGGTTCGTCTGGCGGCCGACTCCGGTGCACTGGGCAGCACGCTGAATCAGCTTTTTCAGCGTTCATTTGCAGTAGCCAAAGAAGTTCGTACAACTACCGACATTGGAATGCACTCAGTGAGCATGGCGGCTGCCAGCGTTCGACTGGCAAATCGCATCTTTGAAAATATCAAAGACACCCATGTCTTGTTTGTTGGCGCCGGCGAAATGATTGAGTTGTGCGTAGCACATTTCGCAGCCAAATCGCCAAGCTCTATCACCATCGCCAACCGTACCGCGGACAGAGCAGATGCTTTGGCAGCGCAACACGGCGCGCGATGTATTGCGCTGGCGGATCTGCCGTCTAAGTTGCATCAATTTGATATTGTGATCAGTTGCACTGCCAGCACATTGCCCTTGATCGGCTTGGGCGCCGTCAAAAGTGCACTGAAGGCCAGAAAAAATCGGCCCATGTTCATGGTGGACCTGGCAGTTCCCCGCGATATCGAGCCTGAGGTCAAGCATTTGTCGGATGTTTATTTGTATACCGTTGATGACCTAACGGAAGTGATCAACAGTGCTCAGTCGCACCGTAAAGAGGCTGTGGTTGATGCCGAGATCATCATCGATACCGGCGTGCAAAAATTCATGAGCTGGCTAGAACAACGTAGTCATGTGCCATTGATTCAAGAGTTGGGTATGCAGGCTGATGTCTGGCGTCAGACTGAACTGGCGCGTGCACGCAAACAAATTGAAAAAGGCCAGAACATCGACAGCGTTTTAGAGTCGCTTTCGGTTGGTTTGATGAAGAAAATGCTCAACGGTCCCTTGCGCGAATTGCATCATGCAGACGGTGTGCAAAGAGACAAAGCCCTGGACGCTGTGAAACAGATGTTTTTAAACACTTAAAATAGCCGAAACTTCAGGCAATTATTTTTTATTTGCCTTTTTATCGTGAGCGCATGTTGTGCAATGATGAAACCACATGCTCACAGCATCTAACCTTTCATTGAGCCGGGGCGACAGGCGTCTTTTTTCTGGTGTCTCTTTCACTTTGGAGGCCGGCCAATGGCTGCACTTAGAAGGTGATAACGGCGTGGGGAAAACCAGTTTGCTGCGTCTTTTGTGCGGACTGATTTCCCTGGAAGATGGTGAGATCCGTTGGAAGGGTCAAACCACAGCTAAAACCCCTGAAGTATTTCGCGCAGACTTGGCTTATCTGGGGCATCAATTGGCCCTCAAACAAGATTTAAGCCCGCTTGAAAACTTGCGCGCTGATGCTGCGATTTCGGGCCGGGAACTCTCTGTGAAAGATGCCATGGCCGCTTTGGCGCAGATGGGTTTGCGTTCCAGGGAGCATTTACCCGTCAGGGTTTTGTCGCAAGGCCAGCAAAGACGCACTGCCTTGTCGCGTTTGATCGTTAGCACCGCTGCCTTGTGGATTCTGGACGAGCCCTTCGTGGCCTTGGACGCAGCAGCTCAGAATGCCTTGGCGGGCGTGATCAACGCTCACTTGTCCAGGCAAGGCA
>JABMMR010000231.1 GCA_013205525.1 Burkholderiales bacterium
CGGGATGACACAAGGCCTGATACGTATCCGAGGCGCCCGCCAGCACAACCTCAAAAATATTGACATTGATATTCACACGGGTGAGTTGACGGTGTTCACCGGACCCAGCGGCTCGGGCAAATCCAGCTTGGTGTTTGATACCTTGTATGCCGAGGGCCAGCGGCGATATGTCGAAACCTTCAGCGCCTATGCACGGCAATTTTTAGACCGCATGGACCGACCGGCGGTCGACAAGGTCGATGGCGTGCCTGCGGCCATCGCGATTGACCAAACCAACCCGGTGCGCAGTTCTCGCTCCACCGTGGGTACCATGACCGAGCTCAACGATCATTTGAAATTGCTGTTTGCAAGGGCAGCACAGTTGTTCGACAAGCAAACCGCCGAACCGGTGACCTATGACAACCCACAAACCATTTTTGCGCAACTGCAAGCCTTGAGTGCCGGCGACCCGCGCTGGGTGATCACTTTTCCCGTGGAGTTACCCGCCAACACCTCGGCTGAAGAATTGCAAGCGTGGCTCAGTGCCAGTGGCTTTAGCCGCGTGCATACACAGCGCGAGGGCAAAACCAAGGACGCGGTGCAAGTGTTGGATGTGGCCGCCGACAGGTTCAGGCTGCAAAGCGCCGAGCCTTCACGGGTGATGGAGGCCATCGAGGTGGCCTTGCAGCGCGGCAGTGGTCGCATGACGGCTTACCGCATGTTGGAAGACGCCGACAGCGAGTCCAAGGGCGAGGCCTTTGGCTTCTCAACCGGACTGCATTGTCCGGCCAGCGATGTGCGCTACAAAGACCCCACGCCGTCCATGTTTTCGTTCAATTCGCCGGCAGGTGCTTGCCCCAAATGCAAAGGCTTTGGCCGCGTCATTGGTGTCGATTACGGCTTGGTGATTCCCAACGACAAACTCACCCTGCGCTCTGGCGCCATCAAAACGATACAAACGCCTGCGTGGCAAGAATGCCAAGATGATTTGATGCGCCATGCCGAGACCGCAGGCATACCGCGTGACACACCATGGAACAAACTCACCCCTGAGCAACACCATTGGGTGATCCAAGGCTCACCCCATTGGACGGGCAAATGGAACCAACAGTGGTATGGCATCAAACGCTTCTTTGAATATTTAGAAACCAAGTCTTACAAGATGCACATACGCGTCTTGCTGTCCAAGTACCGCAGTTACACGCCGTGTGGTGAATGTGGCGGGGCGCGTTTGCAGACCGAGAGTTTGTTGTGGCGTGTGGGTAGCATGGACAGTGCCAAAGCGGCCATGCCGGACGCGAAGCGTTTTTTGCCGAAAGGCGTCGCATGGACTCGCGAGCAGTTGGGCGCGTTGCCAGGTCTGTGTTTGCACGACTTGATGCTCTTGCCCATAGACCGCTTGCGGGTGTTTTTCGAACACTTGGCACAAGACAAATCGCTGACGGCCCATGCGCAGGCCGAGCAACAGGCGTTGCATTTGTTGTTCGAGGAAATCCGCACTCGCTTGAAATATCTCTGCGATGTGGGCTTGGGGTATTTGAGCTTGGACAGACAAAGTCGCACCTTGAGTGGCGGCGAAGTGCAACGCATCAACTTGACCACCGCTTTGGGCACTTCTTTGGTGAACACCTTGTTTGTGCTGGATGAGCCCAGCATCGGTTTGCATCCCCGCGACATGCACCGCATCACCCAAGCCATGTTGCGACTGCGCGATGCGGGCAACACCTTGGTGGTGGTCGAGCATGACCCTGCGGTGATGTTGGCGGCCGACCGCATCGTGGACATGGGACCTGGCCCCGGTGAGCGCGGGGGACAAATTGTTTTCGATGGCACGCCACAGCAACTCAAAAGCGCCAACACCTTAACTGGCGACTATTTGGGCGCACGCAAGCAAGTGGGTTTGGGCTTGAAGCGCTTGGTAACTGACGCCACGCCGCGCTTGATATTAGAAGGTGCGCGTGAGCACAATTTGCAAGACCTGAGCATCGAGTTCCCCTTGCAGCGCTTGGTCACCGTCACCGGTGTGAGCGGTTCGGGTAAATCCACCTTGATCCAAGACATCTTGGCGCCTGCCTTGCTGCGTCACTTTGGCAAATCTACCGATGGCGCGGGTGCGCACGACCGCTTACTGGGTGCAGATCATTTGAGCGATGTGGTGTTTGTGGACCAGTCGCCGATTGGCAAGACCGCACGGTCTAACCCTGTCAGCTATGTGGGCGCATGGGATGCGATTCGCGAGATTTTTGCCAATACTGCGATGTCACGCCAGCGCAGCTACACCGCCTCCAAGTTCAGCTTCAATGGCGGCGATGGCCGTTGCCCCACCTGCGGTGGTTCGGGCTTTGAGCACGTGGAGATGCAGTTTTTAAGTGATGTCTATTTGCGTTGCCCGGACTGCAACGGACAGCGCTACCGACCCGAAATCCTCGAAGTCAAGATTGAGAGAAAAAAATCGGGGTCAGATCCCAATTGTTTTTTGAATGTGGCTGACGTGCTGGCACTGACGGTGAGTGAAGCCGCGCAACTGTTCGCCAATGACCGCGAGGTAATTCGCGCTTTACAACCCATCATGGATGTGGGCTTGGAGTATGTGCGCTTGGGCCAACCCGTGCCCACGCTCAGCGGCGGTGAAGCACAGCGTTTGAAGTTGGCGGGTTTCTTGGCAGAGGCGGCAAAATCGGCATCTTCCAGCAGACAAGCCAAAGCACGCAAAGGCACTTTGTTTTTGTTTGACGAACCCACCACGGGCTTGCACTTCGACGACATTGCCAAGCTGATGCGAGCTTTGCGCAGACTGTTGGAAGCAGGGCACTCTCTGATTGTTATCGAGCACAACTTGGACGTGATTCGTTCCAGCGATTGGTTGATCGACCTCGGCCCTGAAGGCGGCGAAGGTGGCGGCTTGTTGGTGGC
>JABMMR010000232.1 GCA_013205525.1 Burkholderiales bacterium
CACCATGATGATTTGAATCACCACAAACGGCACAGCCCCCCAGTAAATTTGACCCGTGGTGACGGGCTCAATGGTTTTTTGCGTGGGCTTGTCAAAGTAGGCTTTGATAGGCGCCACACTTCTCAGGTAGAACAAAGCAAAACCAAACGGCGGATGCATGAACGAGGTTTGCATATTCACAGCAAGCAACACACCAAACCAGATCAAGTCGATGCCCAGCTTTTCAGCGACGGGGCCCAGCAAGGGCACCACAATGAAAGCCAACTCGAAAAAGTCGAGGAAGAAGGCCAGTACAAAAATCAAAATATTGACAACGATCAAAAAGCCCAATTGGCCGCCAGGCAAGTCACCTAAGAGATGCTCTACCCATTTATGGCCGTCCACACCTTGGAACACCAAACTAAAGCAGGTCGAGCCAATCAAGATGAACAACACAAAGCTGGCCAGCTTTGTGGTGGAAGTCAAGGCTTGACGCAGCAACAGCCAACTGAGGCGACCGCGAGACACCGCCATGATGATGGCGCCCAATGCACCCATGGCGCCGCCCTCGGTGGGGGTGGCAATGCCCAAGAAGATAGTGCCCAAGACCAAGAAGATCAGCAGCAGGGGAGGGATCAACACAAAAGTGACTCTTTCAGCCATGCGTGAGAGCAGGCCAAGACGCAGGTTTTTGTTCAACACGGCCAAAACAAAAGACAGCAAAACACCGGCGCACAATGACACCACAATGGTTTCATCGGTGGGCGGGTTCATGCCTGCCTCGCCTTTGAAGTAAGAGACCACTGCGCCGTAGTTTTGCCCCAAGGCAATAGCAGAGCCAGCGCTGACGATGGTGAGAAACAGCAGGGACCTCAGACCCGACTTGCCACTGTCTTCGCGAATCGTACGCGCTTCCATGGGAAGTGCGGGCACCCATTCCGGCTTGATGAAGGCGATGATGATCACGTAGCTCACATACATGGCCGCAAGCATGAAGCCAGGGATGAAAGCGCCTTTGTACATTTCGCCCACACTGCGCCCGAGTTGGTCGGCCAAAATAATCAGCACCAGTGAGGGCGGGATGATTTGCGCCAAGGTGCCCGAGGCGGCAATCACGCCTGAAGCCAAGCGACGGTCATAGCCGTAGCGCAGCATGATGGGCAGGGAAATCAGGCCCATGGAAATCACTGAGGCCGCCACCACACCGGTGGTAGCCGCCAGCAAAGTACCGACAAAAATCACGGCAAATGCCAGACCGCCCCGTATGGGTCCAAACAACTGACCTATGGTGTCGAGCAAGTCTTCGGCCATGCCGCTGCGCTCCAAGATCAGGCCCATCAAGGTAAAGAAGGGAATGGCCAGCAAGGTGTCGTTTTGCATGATGCCAAAGATGCGCAAGGGAAGGGCTTGCAGCAAGGCCTCGGGCAGAACACCAAGTTCGACCCCCACTAAACCAAAAAACAAGCCACAGGCTCCCAGGCTGAAGGCCACGGGAAAGCCCATCAGCAAAAAGACAATCAGACCCAAGAACATGATGGGTGCTAAGTTTTGAATAAAAAATTCCATGGTGTTTTTTCCTGTCTCAGGCCTGTTGTTGGGCTTTGGCTTCGGCCAACTTACGTATGTCTTCTGCCAGCAACTCTTCTGCGCTCTTCTCGTCTTTTTTCAAGGTAGGGTCTTCAATCAGACCTTGTAAAAACGCCACGCGCTTGATTAACTCTGACACTCCTTGTAACCACAGCAGACCAAAACCCAAGGGCAGCATGGCGTAAACCGGCCAGCGAATGAGGCCACCTGCATTGGAGGACATTTCATTGCTGATAAAGCCCTTATAGAAAAATGGAAAGCCAAACCACAAAATGGCGGTGCACATGGGAAGTAAAAACACACTGAAACCAAAAATATCGATGAGGGTTTGGGTGCGTCTTGAAAAACGAGAGTAAATCACATCGATCTTGACATGCTCATTGTTGAGCAAGGTGTAGCCTGCAGCCAGTAAAAATGAGGCAGCGAAAAAATACCACTGAATTTCCAAAAAAGCGTTGGAGCTGGTGTTGAAAATTTTACGCACCAAGGCGTTGATGGCGCTGACCAAGGTGGCCGCCAAAATCAACCAAATCACATATTTGCTTAACCAAGTATTGAGACGGTCTACGCCGTTTGAAAAACCCATCAGTGCGCCCATGGCTGTCTCCCGAAAAATGATGGGTAATTGTAGGGTCTAAAGCATCAATGTTTAGATGTTGGGCGAGAGAGCTTGCGGTACAGTGTCGCTCGGCTGATTCCCAGCGCTTTGGCAGCTTGCGCCACATTGCCGCGGGACGAATCGATGGCTTTGCGAATCATGGCCGATTGCAATTGATGAAGCGAGCCGGTGCCGTTGGCAGCCAAAGGTAAGGCCTCAAAGGCTTGATGCACACAGGCCTTGGCTTGTAAATGCAGGCCGCTCCATAAGGGCAGTTCTAGAAAATGCGCAGTGGATGCAGCATCAAAAAGCAGCGTCCAAGGCAAGGCAAAAACATCGCTGGCATGAACGCTGTTGCCCGGTCGGGGAAACAGATTCAACATTTCACGCGCTGCCACATTGGCGCCCAGCACCTCGCCTTCGCTGCTGAGCAAGACCAAGCCGTCGTTGTCGTCACCCATTAAGCGCCCAGGCCAATTCAATCGCAAAACTAAATCATGCGGCTGGCGCAGCAGCAAAGCGTTGCCTATGGTGCGTGCGGACAGGGCCGCCAAATGCATCAGTTCGGGGCGCTCCTGTGTATTGATCCCCGTCAGGTCGAGCATGCCTATGCAGTTGCCAAGCGGTCCCCAGATGGGCGCGCCCGCGCAACTGTAGACCGAAGTATCGCGGAAAAAATGCTCGCCCCGGTGCAGCCACACGGGCCGAAGTTCGGTAAGCGCCGCGCTGATGGCGGTCGTTCCCACCGACTGTTCGGATAAATCTACGCCCACACGGGCGATCGCATCCACACGTTTGTCATGCCGGTCTATGCGCCCACCCACATCCAACACCACGCCCTGGGCGTCGGTAAGTAGCGCAAAAAAAGAAGTGCCAGCGATGGCACGGCACAAGCGCTCTATCTCGGGTTGCGCAGCTTGAACAAAATCGCGTTGCTGCTCAAGGGTGCGGGTGATGTGCGAAGCTGATACCGCGTCAAAAGCCACGCTGTAATCGGGGTGCAAACCTTGATTAAGGCAACGCCGCCAACTGTGGCTAATCCAGTCGGCTAGCAAAGGACTGGCTGGTGCTCCGTTGAACAGCACAGCTTGCCTTGCTTGCTCTAGCAGGCTGAGTCTTTCTAGGGTGTTGTCATTCATATTCATCGAGCTCAACTGTGGTTCATATCGCTGACAATGGCCTTACCATTGCCGAAAATATTCAATGGTTTTCATGCCAGCCAAGGTCAGCAGCAAAGAGCCAAGCAAGTGCAAACCTGAGG
>JABMMR010000233.1 GCA_013205525.1 Burkholderiales bacterium
CAGCACTTGTCTACCCGGGTCAAAAAATAGCCCTCGAATACACCACAGCCTCGCCAAGGTTGCACCAGTTATTGGGCGTGACTTCCAGCTGAAGGCTTGGGGCATAATGAACTCTACTTGTTGCAAAACAAGCCGCTGGGGGTGCTGAGGTTTTTAAAAAAACCAATGCTGAGAAAGTCCCTTTGAACCTGATTGAGGTAATCCTCGCGCAGGGAAGCACGGCATAGAACTGATTCGCTTGTCTTTCAGACTACCGCGCCGAACTGCCATTTCTTTGAAAGAAACAAATGGCGCAAGACTCCACTTTTCCTCATACAGCGTTGTCACCCGTTGACCCATCGCAGCGTGTTTTCACGGCCTACAGCCACGCCTCGCTTTGGTTCAGCTTGGGCGTGGGCCTCTTGGTCATTCAAATTGGTGCCTACTTGGCTCCCGCCATGGGCACGCAAGCAGCTTTGCTGGCTATTTTTATAGGCTCTGTTGTGGGCTCAGGCTTGCTGGCTTGGGTGGCCAAAATTGGCTGCGACACAGGGCTCACCAGCGCGGGCTTGATGCACAGCGTGTATGGCAGCAGTTTTGCCAAACTGCCGGTGGTTCTCAACATCATTCAACTCATCGGTTGGACCTGTTTTGAATTGGTCATCATGCGTGAAGGAACGCTGGCCATGGGCGCGCAGCAATGGGGCTGGGCCCAAGACGCTTGGCTTGCGTTTGACTTGGGGCCTGTGCCCGTCAGCATCAGCAGCCATGCCATCACGGCCACAGTTTTTTGGGGCGGCATACTCACCCTGTTGATGGCCAGTTCCATGCTGGGTTTGGTTCGCAACTTCGTGAGCAAATTTGGTTTGCCCTTGGTGGTGCTTTCACTGGCATGGCTGAGTTGGCAGTTTTTAGGTGTTTTGCAAACCCAAGATGTCTCTGCGTTTTGGCACAGGCCAGGCAACCAGACTATGGGGTTTTTGTCCGCTATCGATTTGGTGATTGCCATGCCTGTATCGTGGTTGCCTTTGGTGGCTGATTACGCCCGCCACGGCAACAACGGCCGAAGCGCCATGAAAGCCACTTGGATAGCTTATGCCTTAGCCAATATCTGGTGCTATGCCTTGGGGTTTTTGGTCGTCAGTGTTTCCGCGCCAGACATCAGCTTGGTCCATACCTTGTTGCTGGCCCAAGGCGGCTTGTTGGCCTTAGGACTGATTCTGATTGATGAGTTGGATAACGCCTACGGCGATGTGTACTCGGCCTCTTTGAACAGCCACAGCTTGTTCAAGTCATGGAATTTCAAAACCTTGGGTTTGCTGATTGCGGTGTTGTGCACCGGCCTGGCGATTGTTTTACCCATGCACAGCCTAGAGCCATTTTTACTTTTGCTGAGTTCGATATTCGTGCCGCTGTATGGCGTGATTTTGGGTCGCGCAGGCATGAATACGCCGTTTGCTGAGTCCCGCAAAATTCATCTTCTGCCCGCCTTGATTTGGCTCATCGGTATTGCCGTGTTTCATTTGTCAGCCGTCTATACCCCCGGATGGGGCTCGGCGCTGCCGAGCTTGGCCGTCAGTGGCTTGTTGGCTTGGCTGAGTCGGCCCTCTAAGGCGAGTTTGGACGCAACACATGCATGAGCTTGGGCGCAAAACCGTGATTCAAAGGGCCATGACCGTGGCCGGTGGTCACTTGGGCGCCGGCTTGTATCGCCGCCAAAATATAGGCTCGGGCTTGCACCACCGCCTCTTGCAAGTCATGCCCCAAGGCCCAGTAACTGGCAATCGCAGACGACAAGGTGCAGCCGGTTCCGTGCACATTCATGCTTTTGATGCGTGGGCTGCGCAGGCTATGACTGCGATGGTCGGCCAACAACAACACATCCACCACCTCGTCGCCAGGCAAATGCCCGCCTTTGAGCAACACAGCGGCGGCACCCATGGCTTGCAAATCGGCAGCTGCCGCAGACAACTCAGGCACCTCGCTCACCGGTCTGCCAAGCAGCAATGCGGCTTCATCCAAATTGGGTGTGATCAGCTGCACGCGGGGGAACAATTCACGCACCAACACCGCAATGGTTTCATCCGCAATCAAGGCGTCACCACTGGTGGCGACCATGACCGGGTCAAGCACCACCCGCTTGAGCTGATAGTGGTCAATCGCCCAAGCCACCACTTCAACAACTTCTGGCGAATGCAGCATGCCAATTTTCACTGCGTCCACCCCGATATCGTCCAACAC
>JABMMR010000234.1 GCA_013205525.1 Burkholderiales bacterium
GGCGTGAGCTTTGCAGCGACCACGGTGCTGAAAAATAGCATCCACGCCGCACGACCCGATGGGTCTGACAACAAGAGCTTTCCTTCAGGACATACCGCTGTGGCTTTTGCTGCGGTGCGCTACATGGACAAGCGCTATGGCGCCGAGTTGGCGCCCTTCACACCGTGGCTGTATGCATTTGATACAACTTGAAAGTTGTTTGAGGCCAAGTAGAAAAGTATCGAAGGCAAAGCGGGGGTACAGGCGGGGGTACAAATTCACTTTTGATTTTGTAATTCCTAATGCCTATGCGGGTTTCAAGCTATCTTAAGAGCGGTTTCACACATAAATCAAGGACTTAGCGTCGAAAGACTCTAAGTCCTTTCTTTTTGGGGTATCCAAAATTACTTCAACAAAGCAAGACCCTAGATCAATCGACTTTGGCACCTGAACGCCGAACCACCTCTGACAATCTAGGTATGTCCGTTGCCACCAACGCAGCCAATTCCTCAGACTTACCGCCACCTGGCTCAAGCCCCATTTCTGCAAGGCGCTTGGCGTTTTCGGGTTGCTTCAAAATGTCTGCGACATCGCGCTGCAAGCGGCTAACAATGGCAGGTGGTGTGCCTGCTGGTGCAAACATGGCTTGCCAAGAACTTAACTCAAAGCCGTCAAGACCGGCTTCTTGTAAGGTTGGCAATTCAGGCGCGGCCTTGGAACGTTTGGCAGATGTAACGGCCAGCCCAATCAGTTTTTTGCCTGTGACTTGGGGGATGGCCGTGTTGCTGTTTTCAAAGCTGATTTGAATGGTGCCTCCCAACAAATCGGCCATCATGGGGCCGCTGCCGCGGTAGGGAATGTGCTGCATTTGCGTGCCTGTGGCCAGCTTGAACATCTCGCCAGAAATATGCTGCGATGTGCCATTACCTGCAGACCCAAAAGAGTACTTGTTCGGATTGGCTTTGAGCAAAGCGATGAGTTCGGGCACAGTTTTGACATTCAGCGATGGATGAACTACCAACACATTGGGCAGCGCGGCCAGCAAGGTCACCGGTGCAAAATCTTTGACGGGGTCGTAGGACAGTTTGGGATAAAGCGACACATTCAGAGCGTGCGAGCTGATGGTGCCACCGCCCAGCGTGTAACCGTCGGGCTTAGATTTGGCCAGTTCTGCAGACCCCACAGATCCGCCTTGCCCCGCTTTGTTGTCTACCACCACAGATTGATTCAGCGATTTAGACAAGCCCTGCGCCACCATGCGCCCCAACATGTCGGTAGCGCCACCAGGGGCAAAGGGCACGATGTAGCGAATGGGTTTGCTTGGCCAATCTTTGGGAACATCCTGCGCCAAGGCAGCTGGGATTTGGGCAAGCGTGAGGGTAAGCAGAGACCTGAGAAGTAAATTAGCGTTGAACATGAACATCTCCAAACCAGGTTGATCAAGACATTCAACTGTGCTCTTTGCTCTTTAAGATCCGTACGGTGTAAACCCTGCATTAAAAATACTTGTGGCCTGGTATTTCCCCAAATCAGTAGACAAATATGATGTCAAAACTGAAATTCAGAAAGGCAAATGCAGCGTACGAAATACGCCTTCGAGTTCAAAGACGAGGCATTCAAACAAGTCATCGACAACGGTGTTGAGATACCTTGGTCGGTAAGAAATGTTTGCATCATGCCAACAATCATTAACTCTTGTTAATAACTGCGCAAGCTAACCGAGGGCCAGCATTGCCTGTGGGTTGAGTCTTGTAGTCGTCAGGATCTCTATGAACAATTAGTCCACGACCAATGATGTTTGTCACACCAGATTCAACAGTGATAGTTGATGATTCAAATGTTAATTTTGCAACACCATTTGCATCGGCCATTAGGGATGGTAAGTCGCCAGAGTGGTGGTTGCCTTTTCCATGCGCACCGTGAGCTTGCGTCGTTGGGTTGAAATGCCCGCCTGTGCTCATGCCATCACCACTTGAACAATCACCCTTTTCATGGATGTGAAATCCATGTTCGGCATTTGGCTTTAGTCCACGTATCTCAGCGTTCACTAAAACCTTTGAGCCGGTTTGAGTAAAAGTAACTGAGCCTGTGGTCATATTTCCTTTGGTAGGAGAAAGTTGCGCGCTAGCAGTTGGGCCTTGGGTTTGTGTGGCACATGCAGTCAATAAACTAAAGCAGGAAAAATAAAATAATTTATTCATAAAAGGCCCTTTTTGATTTTTTAACTTTACTCCGATGCAGTCGGGAAAGGTGAAGAACAATCAAATAAATGAGCCGACGCTGCTACTGATTACCATTACTTATCACGATGTGAAATAGTTATGGTTTTTTCTTGCAAGCAAAATTGAGCAGCCAAAGAACGTGATGGCACTTTTTCAGAGGGGACGAGGGACCCGTGAAATTATTTGATATCTTTGTGATTACCCCCTGTTGGCATTTGTGAAAGGTGATAAAAAGCAAAGTGGATGGCCCCTTTAATACCTTGTTTTTAGGGGTGTCAAAGTCAAAGTGGGGGAACAGACGGGGGAACAAAGTCTAA
>JABMMR010000235.1 GCA_013205525.1 Burkholderiales bacterium
CACCCAAGTTGAAACACTCAGCCACGAGCGAGACTCATTGAAGTCTCGCTTGCAAGCTGCACGCAGTCGCATCGATGGCCTACTAGACCGCTTGCCCATAGAAGTTAAGGACAGCGCATGAACCAGTTAGAGGTTCAAATCATGGGGCAAAGCTATATTTTGGGTTGCCCTGTGGGAGCCGAAGAACGCTTTCACGCAGCCGTCAAGCGTGTAGACGATGCCATGTGCAAGATTCGCGACGCAGGGAAAATCAAAGCCCGCGACCGCATCGCTGTGTTGGCCGCTTTAAATTTGGCGTTCGAGCTCTCAGACTTTTCGGGTGCGCCCGATGAGCCCAGTTCATCCACCCACAATCTTCAAAATTTACTCTATCGTTTAGACACCGCTTTAGGTCATGACGGCCACTTGCTGTAAGCCTTTTACAATAGTGGTGTCTGCAAGTCTGCCGGGTTTTATATTTCTTGAACCAATGCTCTCTGGAGCCCCGGGCTTGGAAATTGGCTGGTGAGCGTGAACATCTCGCGTTAGATGAACCCAACACCTTTCTGACCTCGCCCACCTGAACCTTTAGTTCAGGATGACGATCCGGCGGCCCTTGCAGACACTTTTATTTTTTTTTACACACCTCATCTCATGCCTCAACCCTTACCTGTCGAACCATGTCTTTGCGCATAGCCATCGTTGGTGCTGGCGCCATAGGTGGCTATTTGGCCGTCAAACTGAGCTTGGCTGGCAACGATGTCACTTGCATTGCGCGAGGCGAGAATTTGCAAGCCATTCAAAACCACGGCATGAAACTGATACTGCCAGACGACACTGAGTTGGTCGCTGGTGTTCAAGCCTGCAGCATAGACAAGGCGCAAACCTATGACTATGTTTTTCTCACACTCAAGTCACACCAAGTGGCTGCTGTGGCCAAAGACATAGACCGTTTATGCCATGCTTCTACATCCGTGGTGACCATGCAAAACGGTTTGCCTTGGTGGTACTTTCATGAACTTGCTGGCGACTACCAAGGCACGCAACTCAAGACACTCGACCCCGAAGCCTTGCTTTGGCAACACCTCAAACCCGCACGCATCATTGGCGCTGTGGTCTACCCTGCAGCAGAATTGGTTGCACCCGGCGTGGTGAAACTGATTGAAGGCAACCGCTTCACCTTGGGTGAGCCCAATGGCGAAAAGTCTGAAAGAGTCACGCTGCTGGCCCAAGCCATGATTGCCGCAGGCTTTAAAGTGCCCGTGTCCACAGACATTCGAAGCGAGCTATGGGTCAAGCTGTGGGGTAATTTATGTTTTAACCCGATTTCTGCGCTGACACACGCCACGCTAGAAGAAATTGCTGTTCACCCCTTAAGCCATTCACTGGTCAGTCAAATGATGCTAGAAGCGCAAGCCGTGGGTGAGAAAACCGGTGCGCAATTCAAAATCAGTATTGAAAAACGCATAGCCGGCGCCCAAGCTGTGGGGGCACATAAAACTTCTATGCTGCAAGACATCGAACAAGGCAAAGCGCTAGAGCTGGACGCCATTTTGGGCGGTGTCATTGAACTGGGGCGCGTGGTTGGCATAGCCACACCGACGCTAGAGACGGTCTACAACCTGACGCGATTGCTAGAGCAAAGCGTGCTGCAAAGCCGTCATGGGTTGAAATTGAACAGTTAAAGGACAGACATGCAAACCCTTCAAGAATGGATGGCCCACGGCCAAGCGAATGCAGTGTGTTTAAGCGCCTCTGGGGCAGCAGCTCTGACCTACCAAGGCTTGCGTGATTTAAGCGTCCATGTGCAGCAGTCTCTCAATGCCGTGGGCATTGGTCGGCATGACCGCGTGGCGATTGTGCTGCCCAATGGTGCGGAGATGGCGGCTGCCTTTGTGAGCGTGGCCGCATGTTCAACCTCGGCCCCGCTCAACCCTGCTTACCGCGCAGACGAGTTTGAGTTTTACCTGAATGATTTGAATGCCAAAGCCATGGTGGTGGAGCAAGGCTCGCAATCTCCGGCTGTTGAGATTGCCAGAAAATTGGGCGTATCGATTGTGTATTTGCGCCCCACACCCCAGCAAGGCGCTGGCTCTTTCAGGCTGGACACTTCTTCGCGCTCGGCGCAACCTACGCGTGACGCTGGTATGGCGCAAGCAGACGATGTCGCTTTGGTGTTGCACACCTCAGGCACCACCTCGCGCCCCAAAATCGTTCCTTTAACCCAGCGCAATGTGTGTGCCTCGGCTGAGCACATTGCCCACAGCACCGCATTCAGCGCAAGCGACCGAGGCTTGAATGTCATGCCCTTGTTCCATATCCACGGATTGATTGCAGGCATCTTGGCGCCACTGTCGCAAGGCGGCGAAGTGCATTGCACCGCAGGCTTTAATGCACTTAAATTTTTTGCCCAAATGGAGGATGTAAAGCCCACTTGGTACACCGCTGTTCCTACCATGCACCAAGCGATTTTGTCGCGTGCCACGAATAACCGAGCGGTGATTCAAAAAGTACCTTTGCGTTTTATTCGCTCGTCTTCATCGTCCTTGCCGCCCCAAGTGTTGGCAGAACTTGAAGCCACTTTTCACGCGCCTGTGATTGAAGCCTATGGCATGACCGAGGCCGCCCACCAAATGGCTTGCAACCCTCTGCCCCCGGGACAACGCAAACCTGGCACCGTGGGCTTGGCAGCAGGCCCTGAAGTGGCCATCATGGACACTGAAGGTCATTTGCTGGTCACTGGCAGCACCGGTGAAATTGTGATTCGTGGCCCTAATGTCACTTTGGGCTATGAGAACAATGACCAAGCCAATGCTGACAACTTTACCCACGGTTGGTTTCGCACAGGCGACCAAGGCGTGATCGACGCTCAAGGTTACATCAGCATCACTGGCAGACTGAAAGAAATCATCAACCGAGGCGGCGAAAAAATCAGCCCGCGTGAAATTGATGAAATCTTGATGGACCATGCAGCAGTTGCGCAAGTGGTTTGCTTTGGTATTCCCCACGACAAATTGGGCGAAGAAGTGGGTGCCGCCGTGGTGTTGCGCGAAGGAAAGACGGCGACAGAAAAAGAACTGCGCGACTATGTTGCGACCCGTGTGGCTGACTTCAAAGTGCCACGAAAAATACTGCTGATCGATGAAATCCCCAAAGGCGCAACGGGCAAACTGCAACGCATAGGCATGGCGCAAAAACTCGGCCTTGTCTGATGTCCCTGCCCTTTGAGCAGGTGATCGTCGCCTTGGTGTTGTTAGGCACAGTAGCGGGTTTATTGGCGGGCTTGTTGGGTGTGGGTGGCGCCCTCATGATGATTCCCTTCATCACTTTTTTGCTGGGTACCCAAGGCGTTGATGCTGACTCGGCTGTGAAG